>NZ_JAHGAI010000013.1:0-1868 GCF_030248515.1 Vibrio sp. D401a
GCCGCATGCCACCTTAAACACTAAAACCAACGCATAGTAAAAATGCCACGCGTTGCGAATCACTCTTAAACAGATTGTTAGTCGCGAGGCACCGAGCGACAATTTTAAGCCGAACTAAACTTTGCGAACAACAAACTTTATGTGCTTTGATGCACTTAAGTCAGGCGTAGTCGCAAAGCAGCTATTCAATGAAACCACTTGGAACAAACAACGCCGCAGAAAACGGACTGACAACACCAAAAAGCGTTTTTGGAAAGCCAATCTCACAGTGCGGACTTTCAACAAAGTCACTGAAACCACGTGGAACTTACAACACCAGAGAAAACGTCCTTTCAGCAAGTAAATAAGCTTTTAAACCAACAAACTCACCGAGCAAATTTGCAACCAAAAACAGATTTTCGATTGCCCCACCCTATCACCACCAAAGAACGAAACAACCGCTTGGGAAATAGCAATGCATTGACTTAGAACCGATGAAACTGAGCTTTGACCGTCGAAGATGGAACTATGAATCAAACAACCAGTAGCCAAGTTTTGAGCTTAGAAACATGATTTTGACTGCTAGCTTTTTCTGGCGACTAACGCCCTGTTAAGGTGTGAGCAACGCAATACCGATGCCGCCACATACCACCTTAAACACCAAACACAACGCATAGTAAAAATGCCACGCGTTGCGAATCACTCTTAAACAGTTTGTTATAAATCATCTTCTACGATCTTTGAACCTTGCTTGCGTTGATATCGTGAAACAAACAAAGGTGCAACTATAGCGGTGAATATTGCCAAAGTTAGTGTAATCGTAGTGCCAACGAAAAAAGTTAACCTTGAGTCAAGCTTGTCGATACTTTTTTCCAGCCTCAAAAGCTCTTTATCTGATATTAGCTTATAGTTTTTTAAATCATTTTTCAGCAATGGTACAGACAACAGATTTTCAACGCTACCGTCTAATGTTTCTTCAATAGCTGTAACTTTACCTACCACACCAGAGCGTTCGAAGTCTCGAATTTTGGACTCAATAGTTGCAAGTTTAGAGTTGATTATTGCGACTTCTTTAGGGATCACCTCATCTAATTCACTAGATTTGCTTACATCAATATTTTCAAGCGCTTCCTGTTGTAACTTTAACTCGGATATTAATTCCCCCAGCTTATTTCTTGCTAAGTCAGTCTCTTTTTTAAACTCTATATTTGATGCAAAAATTTCTTTTTCCAATATACTTCTAATATCACTATCTCGCTTATCCTGAACGTAAAATGTATAAGTCCCTGAGAGCAAAACCATTAGTGTCGCTGATGCAAAAATAGAGCTTTTAAACCATTGCTTTGACCGTTTTTCCTCTTCTTCTTTTAGCTGATTTACTTTTCTGTTAAATTTTTCGTAATTATCTACATGCACCTTATTAAATTCTGGCAAATAATCCCTAATTAGTGCCATTTCTAGGTTTCTAGCTTCTTCAACCTCACTCTGCGAAAATGACCAATAAAGTATTTCAATACCTTCAGATGACTTTTTACTTAATATTTCTAAAAGAATAGGGTGATGTTTCAACCTTGCTTTCAATCTTTGTGTAATACCAATATAAAAGGGCGTGAACTCACGACCGTCACACTTTGAGCTGATGATGTAGACAGCTCCAGTACTCGGTAGCACATCAAATTTTAAACCTTGCACTCTTACAAATTCTTTATTTAATAGCTTCAATTTATTTTTATCCTTGCTATGCCAATATCGACTTTCACTATGATTTATAACGCCCTGTTAAGGGGTGAGCAACGCAATACCGAAGTCGCGGCATACCCCCTTAAACACCTAAATCAACGCATAGTGAAAATGCCACGCGTTGCGAATCCCTCTTGAACAGTTTGTTA
>NZ_JAHGAI010000014.1:0-2058 GCF_030248515.1 Vibrio sp. D401a
CCACCTTAATCACAAAAATCAACGCATAGTAAAAATGCCACGCGTTGCGAATCCCTCTTGAGCAGTTTGTTAGTCGCGAGGCACCGAGCGACAATTTTAAGCCGAACCAAACTTTGCAAACAACAAACTTTATGTGCTTTGATGCATTTAAATCAGGCGTAGTCTCAAAGCGGCTACTCAATGAAACCACTTGGAACAAACAACGCCGTAGAAAACGGACTGACAACACCAAAAAACGCTTTTGGAAAACTAATCCCACAGTGCGGACTTTCAACGAAATCACTGAAACCACGTGGAATTTACAACACCAAAGAAAACGTCATTTCAGCGAGTAAATCGGCTTTTGTACCAACAAACTCACCGAGCGGAGTTGCAACCAAAAACAGATTTTCGATTACCCCGCTCTATCACCACCAAAGAACAAAACAACCGCGAGGACACTTGCAAAACTTTGGACTTAAAACAGTTGAAAATGAGTTTTGACCATCGACGATGAACCAGTGAACCGGACGATCAGCAGCCAAATTTTGAGCCTAGAAACATGATTTTGATTGCTAGCTTTTTCTGGCGACTAACGCCGCGTTAAGTAGTGAGCAACGCTACCACTAAACCTAACCATACCACCGTAAACACAAAACCCAACGATGGAATAAAAAATGCCATGCGTTGGGAATCTGTCTTAAACGCTTTGTTATGTTTGTGACTCTTTCCGAAGAATTTGATCTTGGTATCTTTGGACTTTGAAATACCAAGCAGAAAAACCAAACGCAGAAAATATAAGAGAACAGAAACTTGTTATTGAGCCCCAGAAATAATATTTCTTTAGCTGATTTAACTGAGATTTAGAGTACTCATTGGCTAATCTTACCTTTTCTCTCAATATGTCATTTTCTAATAATTTGATTTTATTTTCCTCGTGCTTTTTCCTTAGTTTTTCTAGCTCTTTCTTAGTTGGGTTCTCTTTTTTATCTAGAGCTACGACCTCTTTTTCAAGGTCGATTATCTGTTTTGATAGAAAATCATATTTAATCTTCCACTCGCCGAACTCGATACCATCTTTATAAACAGCACTACTAAGAGCTTCAGTTCGCTGAATAGTAAAAGCCCCGCAGAATAAGGCTAGGACAAGACCAGATAATGCAATAAACTTATACAGGTTATCCGTTGGCAAATTGGGTATAGTCACTTTGTTTACCTCAAATCAACAAAGTGCATATAATACAAAAAATATAACAGACGGTAAAATCACAATTCAAACATAACGCCGCATTAAGGTGTGAGCAACGCTACCACGAAACTTAACCATACCACCGTAAACACGAAACCCAACGATGGAATGAAAAATGCCAAGCGTTGGGAATCACTCTTAAATGCCTTGTTAGACATTTCCTCGCACTTCTAGAACCCGTTTGCACACAAAATTGCATTTATTACTTGTCTTGGTGCCCCTTGCCAAATCAGGTGGGCTTTACATACATCATTACCTGTAAACTCTTCCCTGATGTCGTATCCTTGAAAGTGCTTAAACATTCTCAAGACATCTGGTGATAGTGCATAGTATTTAGACTCACGTCCATTAGAGCTATTTCGTAACACACCAAAAAGGTAGGCTATAACTTCTATTTTTTCACCACCTTGAGTATCCATTGGTAGTGAAGTATCAGGCTTTCCATTGAAACCTTGATGCACTTCTTTGTGACAATCTTTGCACAACGTAATACCATTTCCTGGAAGATACTGGGCTTGGGGAATCAAACTTTTTCTGACAATATGATGAGCCGAAACACTTTCTAAACCTCCACAAATCACGCAAGTATTGTTATCTCGACGGCGTATAAACTTGCTCCAATTATTTAGACATGTTGCTCTGGCACGATCTCGGTTACAACTCAAAATTAAGCGATTATACGCCTCTTCTAAATATTCCAACTCCAACGATTCCTTGTAATGTCTAACGCCCTGTTAAGGTGTGAGCAACGCAATACCAAAGCTCCCGCATACCACCTTAAACACTAAACGCAACGCATAGTAAAAATGCCACGCGTTGCGAATCACTCT
>NZ_JAHGAI010000015.1:0-5792 GCF_030248515.1 Vibrio sp. D401a
CGAATAACGCCCTGTTAAGGTGTGAGCAACGCAATACCGAAGCTCTCGCATACCACCTTAAACACTAAAACAAACGCATAGTAAAAATGCCACGCGTTGCGAATCACTCTTAAACAGTTTGTTATGCCTTTGACTGATAGGTCGCTTTTGATATGTATTCTGCCACACCTAAAATGCAAAAAACGCCACCTATGGTTGTAAAATTGCACGCGCCCTCTTTTGCACAAGCAGAAAGGTTTTTATTAAACCAAGTTCTTGTTAAGTAGCCTGATTCTCTTAAATGTGAATAAGCCAGTTGGAATTCTGATAGCGTCACTCCTTTTTCATAAAAAGGGGCTTTATCCGAATGAGAGGGAATACGATAGATTAACGCTTCTTCACCTCTTCGCCTACCAATACCTTTGATTACGAAGTCTGCTTTCGCTTCTGGTTTCGGAATAACTCGACCAACTTCTTTAGCTAACTCTCGGATGGACTTTTCCATTTTTTCTCCTGAGGCATAACGCCCTGTTAAGGTGTGAGCAACGCAATACCGACGCTACCGCATACCACCTTAAACACAAAACGCAACGCATAGCAAAAGTGCCACGCGTTGCGAATCACTCTTAAACAGATTGTTAGGTTACTATTTTTCGACTCTGCCTTGAAAGTGCTCATGAGCTGCATCTGAAATATCACAACCAATGTAGTTTCGATTTAATTTTTTAGCTGCAACGAGTGTCGAACCAGAGCCAAAGAATGGGTCCATTACCAACTCACCTTCAGTGCTACTTTGAGAAATAAGTACCTCAAGTAAGTCTACGGGTTTTTCAGTTGGGTAGCCCCTATAAACCCTTTTTGATTGAAGTATATCAGGCACACCTAAGTCATTGAGCTTACGCTTACCTTTTTCAAAGAAAAGTATGTATTCGTGGCGAGCTCTGTAGTGATAGCCCATACCAATAGTGACTTTGTCCCAAACGATTGGTTTCCAAAATTTAAAACCTACTTTCTCTGCTATTGGCTTAATTACGAACATTGTTTCTTGATCGCAAAACAGATAGAAGTGAGAGTTTTTCTTTAGGACTCGGTATACCTCTTGTAAAAGACTCTCAAACCTTTCATTGGGAAAGATTTGAAACCACTGATTACTTGATGCTTTACTTACCTTTAGCCTTGTCGTGGTCCCAATTTTCCGATGCTTTTCCAATGATTCGTATGGTGGGTCTGTGATAACTAAGTCAACGCTCGCGTCAGTGAGCGTTGAAAGCCATTCAACTGCATCTTCTTTAAAAACTTGCATTGAACCTCTAGATTAAACCGCTACATGTTCGTCCATTACGATAGACATTTGAGGCTACACCTTTAGCAAGCCTGCGGCAATCAATACAGTAACTCTGGTAACCATCAGGATTACGTGCAGTTTTGCGAGCTGGTGTTTTACCAAAGTTAAACGGATATGGATGGAAAACATGCTCTCCTCCATTAGCATCGGAACAATGAGGACAAGATTTGTATTTTTGACCAGTTACTGGATCTGTCTTGTGAATCATGCCGATATTTAAGCGCTTACCACAACAATTACATGCCATTTTTATCTCCTATCAACGACTTATACGACCCGATAATAAGAGAAAAAACATATGCAAACTGCGATCTATGCACTCAATTTAGTAACCTAACGCCGCGTTAAGTGGTGAACAACGCGACCACCTAACCTAAACCATTGTGCCGTAAACACTTAAGCTGATACAAACCAAAAATGCCAAGCGTTGTGAATCCGTCTTAAACGCTTTGTTAGGCTAATTATTTCAAAGCTTGTGCTTTATGTAATTCGAGAGCCTTTTTTCGCCCACTTTCACTTAAATATACTAAGTTTTCATTCCACGCATTTATATCTAGCAAACCTTTTTCGTTTAGACTTCTACATACATCAAGTAATTCCAATTTACTAAATGGAGCTTTTCTATAATCAATGTTGTCCAAATCTGCCGTTTTATCAGCTAACTCACCAAGCAGGTAAATGAAACTAAGCTCCAACTCAGTGAGATTTTGAGAGCGAGCATACTGCGCTCTAACCTTCATAAAACCAACAATTTTGTCTTTTACAAATTGAATTCCCCAAAATGTCAGCAAACAACCAGAGAAAACTACTACTCCAAGTAATCCTGTAGCCCAAACTTTTGGAAGAGCCTCAAACATAGAGGGAAACAGTCTAGGAGCAACTAACAAAGTCACGCCCGTAATAAAGCATGCCGCTGTCAGAGTTTTAGATACTGTAATATCCTTGAATATATCTGAAATCCAGTTCACTCAATACCTCGATTTTTTAGTATTAGCCTAACGCCGCATTAAGGTGTGAGCAACGCTACCACGAAACTTAACCATACCACCGTAAACACAAAACCCAACGATGGAATGGAAAATGCCAAGCGTTGGGAATCACTCTTAAATGCTTTGTTAAATTGATTTTTCGATCGCCAACCTCAAAACTTTGGCACCTTTTTCGGTCAATTTCCCTGCACTAACTAAGTCAAGCTGTGTCATGAAATCGATGTCTCCAGATGTAACCATTTCTTCATCGACTACATCTCTAAAATGACGGTTAAGAATACGTATTGGAGCGTTAATATATTTTGAACTAAAACGCCCTTCTATTCTGTTTGCCAAGTAAGCAATAAAATCTTGAGGAACATCAGAAATATCACTTTGTACGCGATTAATATCTCGTTGCAGCCTTCTAAGTTCTTGCTTTGAACGGTCTAATTCTTTAGCGCTCTGCTCAAGCTGAGACATTACTTGTTCTTTTTCATCGTCTGCAATTCTTGCTTTTTCAATAAGGTTTAAAATGACCTTATTCATTTCCTTTTCTTGTTCTTTAATATGTTCTTTTTCTTTCTTTTCTTCTTCTTTAGCGCGGTCAACATCAAAAGGCATTCTGTCAAACTTGTCACGCAATCCAGTATATCCGTCGTCAATGTGCTTCAGCTTCTCACCAAAACCTGACTCAATACGACCTAAAATTTCAGATATCTCTTTAGTAAACTTGTATGAATTGTCATAAAACATGTTAGATGTATCTGTCGCTTTAAAATAAAAAGCAACCGATAGAGCTATAGCAAAAAAAGCTAGCAAAACAGACAGTAAGTCTGTGAAGCTAAACGACTCAAACTTTATAGATATATCGGCGCCAAGAAGTTTCCATGTAACTATTGCAAGGATGGCAACGATTAAAATATCTCTAATGTTTACAAGAGTCAGAAATCCTTTGTTCGAGTTATTTTCTTCTTTACTCATTTAGTTTGATACCTCATTAATCAATTTAACGCCTTGTTAAGGTGTGAGGCACGCAATACCGAAGCCTACGCATAGCACCTTAACCACTAAAACTAACGCATAGTAAAAATGCCACGCGTGCCGAATCACTCTTAAACAATTTGTTATGTAGCCGACTTTCAGCTTAGTGCTTTCTGCCCAATTAGGATTTTGGGGGCAATACCAGCTTTGCGATACAAACCTAAAGCAGATTCATTGAAGGAATATACTTCTAAAAACAGCTCTTCTCCGCCGTTAGAAATAGCCCTTTTCTCAAATGCCTCTATTAGCGCCAGTCCAACGCCTTGGCTTCTAAAGCATGAATCCACTACTATTTGTTCAATGCTCGCGATTTTTCGCTGTTTGAGCGTCCAAGACTTACGAACCCATAGCTCACCAAAAACAAAACCTACTAACTGCCCTTTGCTTTCGGCTACCAGAAAAATCGAGCTTTCACTTTCGATTATCTTGTGTAGGTCTATTTTTTGTTCAATTTCTTCCGGTGATAAGAAGTCATCAGGTAAATTTGCTTGATGGTACTCATTAAGCTGAAACTGTAGTTTCTTGATAACACTGATATCTTCAATGCGAGCTTGGCGAATATTTAACATATATAAATCCTTTTAACTTACCGTCCTCTCGTGGCTACATAACGCCGCATTAAGTAGTGAGCAACGCTCGACCACCGAACTCAACCTTGCCACCGTAAACACCAAAACTCAACCAAACCAAAAGTGCCCTGCGTTGCGAATCTGCCTTAAATGCTTTGTTATGCGCGTACTAGATTTCTATGTATAGCCTAAGCATGTCTTTGTGCTGGATGCCGTTTTCAAATATTGGTTCTACATAATTGAGTAGAAAGTGGTCTTTAATGACTGATTCAACTCTGAAACCTGCCCGTTGATAATAGGTCAATTGATAACCAAATGTCCCTGTACCAAGTTCAACCCTTTGAATACCTTTGCGAGATAACTGAGAAAGGGCAAATTCAAGCAACTTTGAACCAATACCTTTACCTTGATACCTAGGATTAACAGAAACATTGTAGATTTCAGCCACATTTGGACCCATCGGTTTGACAACACAAACACCCAATATTTGCTTACATTCAGAAGCAGAAAAACACCAAGAATCTGATAGATACGATGAAATATTCGCTGCTGAAGGATCTGCTTCAAGTAATAATTCTAATGGGATTTCGCTACTTTTTACTTCGATATATTCCATTTTTCCGCCAAGCGCATAACGCCGCGTTAAGTAGTGAGCAACGCTGCCACCTAACCTAAACCATCGTGCCTTAATCACTAAAGCTGATTCAAACCAAAAATGCCTAGCGTTGCGAATCTGTCTTAAACGCCTTGTTATGTTTGATTGCAGTTAACACCAATGTAACCATCTCTTCAGTGCTTGTTTCCAGATATCGTTGAGCAGCACAGATTCTCTCTATCTTAGGTAGATTATTATTTACATAAACAAAAACCGGATTAGAGAACACCCTGGAGAACTCCTTATGATATTTTAAGCTCTTCTTATTTTTAACAGTCTTAAGTTGTGAAAAATAAACACCTTCATGACCCACTTTAAAAGTATATTCATTAAAAATCCTGTTAAATAACCTAGCTGGATGCTCCTCTTTAATTGAAATTATTTTGTCACTCCTCAAATCAATGTCTTCACCTTTTGTTGGGTCAATAGAATATTCGTAACAAAAGTCATCGCCTTTATATTTATCTGAGAGCACTACATGGTATTTAGCAAATCCATACAACTCAATATAAGCATATACGTGATGACCTTCATTATATGCCCTTATGTAATGAAAAGGGATGCCAAATGGTCTATCAAAACAAACATCTAGACTATACCCATAGTTCACACAGCAAGAACCACCTTGAGCCAAATAGCTCTTTGCGACATTACAGAGACTAATGTCAAATTTCACTTTAGCTAAGAATGCTACTGCGGTTTTAGCTATAGACTTGGAAAAGTCGTTGCTCAAAGGTGGAAGGTTTAACTCATCTTTGAATTTTAACTCTTCAAAAACACTTTCCTTAGTAAAAGAGTAATTTCCTTTATCAACACTAAGCCCCTCTTTTTTAATCAACATTTCTATATACTGACGAACTCTTTTTTCAGATGGACCCCGAACTACCAATTTCCCATCAATGATTTCATGATCCACTCGATCAGAGCTAAACCTACCAGGGTGGTGATAGTATATAACACCGGTATCACTAACCACCTTTCTACTTTGAACCTTTCCACGATCTCTTATTATTTCAAAGTAAAGAGCAAAAGGAGATAAACTATTGTCAACTTGATGATCCCAATGTTTCCCGGACTCACTATTACAACTTTGACAAATGAACCCACGAACCTTTTTTTTTTCCACCGATACAGTTAAGAAAAATGTGCTCATTTGAGTCATTATCTTTATTTATGGCTTTATCACATAAAAAACATTCCATTTCACCCCCTTAAAACATAACGCCCTGTTA
>NZ_JAHGAI010000016.1:0-1531 GCF_030248515.1 Vibrio sp. D401a
TTTAAACAGTTTGTTATGTTTATTTGTAAATGACATCTTCTAGAGATTCATCACCAAAAGCATCCGAGTTAGTTAAATGGCCATCATATCCCCCTAGTTTGTTGATATAGCTGCCATCTTTGAACACTAACTGTAGCCCATGCTCTCGCTCCCAATCACAATTACATGCAAATGAAATGTATATTCTATTATCTTCATCTCGACGAGACACAACTGGTTCACAGCCAAACTGTACAAATTGCCAAACATTCTTCGGCTTTTCAATTTCAATATACCAATCATCCTCAGGGCTAAGGTACTTCAAGGTTTTTAGGTAATATTGATAAACAAACTCACTTACATCATTGAGAACGCTTTTATCTAGATTTATGAAGTTGTTGATTGCTTTATGAAAATCTTCTTTGCTTGAATCATCTATGTAATCTTCAAGTAAGAATTCATATTCCTCATTGTCAAGAAAGGCAACTCTTATTGGAGCAGTAAAACATTCATCACTGCTGTCATCTACATTAATCGTACCTACTGACATTTCACACTTGAACAAAATCAACCTCTCTCTAAACGTGGGGTACTCGGTCACATAACGCCCTGCTAAGGTGTGAGCAACGCAATACCGAAGCAGCGGCACACCGCCTTAAACACTAAAACCAACACATAGTAAAAATGCCACGCGTTGCGAATCGATCTTAAACAGTTTGCTATATCTCTTCACGATCCAAATCTGTTATAAGTAGAGGATTTACAACCTGATGTTTTGAGGTTGTGTTTAAAGCATTCTTATCACTAGACATGATTTTATCTATTTCTGCTTGAGTAATACCAAAAACTTGGAGAAACTCAACTTTACCATGCACAGTATCAATTACTCCAAGCTGAGGATCTGTGACGAAAGCTAGCCCAACAAGCTTAGTATCATACTCTTGTTTTATCGGTCCATTTGCAGGCATATAATGCCCAGACTCAAACCACTTACCAGATTTAAAGACATATCTAGCTATATTTTGAAGCATATTCATTGCCCAATACGGCTCATTTTCTGATTTTAGGAGCCGTATCGTTAGCTCGAAACCAAACCCGCTAAAGTCTGCATCAAGGGACTCGATGTCATAATACAATGATGAAAAACCGTATGTAACTATATGGTGGTGATCACCCGCATCAAATATGCTTATTCCATCGATTGGATCTGGACCACCTATCATATGTTTTATCGTGGTGCCGTAATGCTTTGGCTCCTGCCCAGGGTAAAGATCGCCTAGCGCCCTATCTATTGCATCCCATCCGGGAGCAGCATCACTAGCACTATACCTTTTCTTGTATTCACTCAAATCCATATTAGTTTCCATTGTGGCGTTGCCGTTGTACGGCCAAGCATCAAAATTATTAATAAGCTAAAATATTTTGTATGGACACTCACAAGATATAACGCCCAATTAAGGTGTGAGGCACGCAATACCTTAGCCTCCGCATAATACCTTAAACACATAAACCGACGCATAGTAAAAATGCCACGCGTTGCGAATCACTCTTA
>NZ_JAHGAI010000017.1:0-3441 GCF_030248515.1 Vibrio sp. D401a
CAGTTTGTTATGCCTTTACTTAAGAAACCGTAATAGCTTACCAACATTTACTTTGAGAGCTCCCCATTTAAATTCTCCAACACTCACTGCCCCCTCTAGTATCTCAACTTCATCATTTTTTAGGCTCTTTAGAAGTAGAAGTTCATTAGTCTTATTCGATAGTTCACCATTCAAATGAGATATTGTGGCATTCTTAAGTTCAATAACTGACTCTTTCATTTGAATTTGAAGTTTATAATTTTCTACTTGATTAACCAAAATCTGATAGTTAGATCGTTCTAGGGCAGTCATGCTTATAAAATCGGCGGGTAGGAGCTCTGAGTATGGCAGCGATAGGTATTGATATAGTAATTTCTCAATATCCGAAAACAATTCAGCCACTTTAGGTTCAATAATAAGAGACGTTTCACCTGCTCTGCACTCTGTTGTCACATCTGCTTGAATATCTAAAGAATTTAGTAACTCGCCAAACCACATTAAATACTGAGCACATACTACTTCGTACCCTTTAGGAAATTCAAATATTTTAACTATCGAATCTTGAGCTTTTTCTTTTGAAATTTTAATCAATAATGTTTCATAAGCCATTTGACATTTATCAATCATGGCATCTATTTGGTTTTGTATACTTCCTGCGCTAATATGAATAACGACATTAACAGCAGCCCACCCATCCTGTAGTTGGTCAATAGCTTTGGATTCAAGCCCTAATGCCTTGATTTCTGATGCATAAAGTTCGAGAAAATCTCCAACTAGAATCGGATTGTCCCAGTTCTCCCAACGAAAAGTGACTGCGAATTCGACTTCAAGAAAATCAACGTGACGTTTTACCTCTATAAAATCCACCAATTGAAAGCTCTCACATACATATTCATTATAGAAATGTAAGCCCTTCGGGATATCATCAACCTCGCAAGAAAGAATTTTAGGTAAAAGCCGCTGATCGATATCTTCACTATAAAATTCGAGCTCTTCAGTCGTAGCACTTCTCTCTACTACCTCGACTACGATGGAATCATCTTCAATGATGGTTAAGCTCTTATCAGTCTTTTTAAATTCAATACTACTCATAAATATCCTATAGAGGTATAACGCCCTGTTAAGGTGTGAGCAACGCAATACCAAAGCCGCCGCATACCACCTTAAACACTAAACGCAACGCATAGTAAAAATGCCATGCGTTGCGAATCACTCTTAAACAGTTTGTTATGTAACTTTATTCGTCGTGAGTCAACGAATTGATTTTTCTTAGAAAAACAGGGTCACTATCCAAGGTAAAACACTTCACGAGTAAAGGAGAAGTATCCTTCTTATACTTAACCTCTGGCTCATAATTTTTCACCAATCGAGATACTTCAACGAATGTTTCTGGTGCCAGAGAACTCGTCTGAACTATACCCGAAGATATATTTCTAATATCGTTTAAGTCATAGTTTTTATGCTGAAAGTACTGATATAAGCAATTTGCTTTAGCAAATTGAATTAACTGCCCGTTAATAGGGACTCGTGTATTAGAGCTGGCGCTTATAGGTAATGAAACAAGTATAATAATAAAAGCAATTACCCTTATCATGCGCACTCCCAGAATAAAACTTTATGCGTAACTGATGCATACCCTTCATATACACATTTTTTTCCATCCCACAAATCAGCGTGCCCTGTCGCATCACTCCACCCATTTACTTGATAGATAATAATACCTTTGCGCCCTTTAATTTTTTCCAAATGCTCTTCTGGGGTCAACACCTCTGGGCTGAAGTATTTTTCTGATAGATATTTCGTAAGAATCTTTACACGGAAAATATACCAAAACTTATTTTGTCCAGAAGACACTTGGAGACTCATTTTACCTTCCGGTCCAATAGCGTTATAGCGAGGAATTTTATGCTCTACCCCGCTCCCGTTAAGAGCTTTTGAAACTCTTATAGCACAAGCGTTAGAAAATATACCTAGTTCATAGTTTAAGCCCACTTTACCACCGATCTTTTCAAACACCACATTAGCAGGTAAAGCTGGGTAATTGGCACGTAGTTTTTCCCATGTTGGTAATTTCATCTCAACCTCAATCCACAGTAATAATCTTGTGACTGACAATGTAGAGCTGTTCCAGACGCATGTAAAAACGAGAAAGCCACATTACGGTAGAGATAACAAAGCGTTGAAACTGATGAGCCTTGAAGTTACATAACGCCTTGTTAAGGTGTGAGGCACGCAATACCGAAGCTGCCGCATACCACCTTAATCACTAAAACCAACGCATAGTAAAAATGCCACACGTGCCGAATCACTCTTGAACAATTTGTTATACGATTTCTCACAACGAGCGCTGAAAGAGACCTTTTTGGGCTTTGAAACCTAATTTTTCAAACAGAGCTTTAGACCGAAAGTTACCTTCATCAATGTCTGCATACAATTTTTCAATGCCCACAGATTTTGCGTGAGAAAATAATAAACTGAGAGCTTCCAACATATAGCCTTGTCGCCAATATGCTGAATTAAGTAAGCATCCAACCTCACATGAACGACCACAATCACTAAAACTATGTAAACCGCAAGTTCCAATAACTTTGTTGGTCGATTGCTCTAAAACTGCCCATTCCAGCGATTCACCCGACTTTTCTAATTGGGCGACGCTTTCTAGCATCTGGAATATCAAATCTTTCGATGGAAAAACCGGATCTGAGGCAAATTCCATTGTTTGAACATCACCATAAATTTCAAACAAGTCATCAGAATCTTCCATTTGAATTGACCTCAATACAACCCTACTTCCGTGTAAATCAGGCTTCATTTTTCTCCTTAATCGTATAACGCCCAATTAAGGTGTGAACCACGCTACCACCACACTCAACGTGGACACCATAAACACTGAACTAACCCCAAACCGAAAATGCCAAGCGTGGTGAATCACTCTTAAATTGTTTGTTATACGGTATCTACATTAAGTGAAGGAAGTCTAACCTTACTAAGTAAGAGTCACCAACATCAATAAACTCCCAACCAGATGTAAGATCGCTAAACTCATTGTTCAGCGGAACATCATATAAAAATGAATAATTAAAAGATGACTCAATTTCATAAATTTCTGGTTGGCCACTTCCAGGCATTAATTTAGGGTTTGAATAGGTAATATCAGGATGTGCTTGCCTAAAAATCGTACCTTCACAGAAATGATCATTTTCGACTTCATTTCTAAATGTCTCGGGTGTAAAAGCCTCTCCGAAAGAAGGAGCTAAATCAATCTTCGAGAATGCCATGTCCCACTGCCCTTTGGAGATTAATTCAAACCACTCAATTACAAATTCTTCGAATAAAACAACTGGTTTCTTTCCGTTTTTGTAAATCATAAACCCCTGCCGTATAACGCCCTGTTAAGGGGTGAGCAACGCAATACCGAAGCCACCGCATAACACCTTAAACACCAAAACCAACGCATAGTAA
>NZ_JAHGAI010000018.1:0-102595 GCF_030248515.1 Vibrio sp. D401a
AAACTTACGACGTAATACTTCTGCACCTGAACGGTTATGAGCGATAGCGTGGAAACAGTGCTTGCCTAGGTCGATACCTAAAATATGAATAGAAGACATATGGTTCACCTCATTCTGAGAGCCTACTCTAAGCTTAAGGGCTTGAGAGTGGGGCGGACCATATAATTAAGCCGATGAACTAACATCGGCTTTTCCATCGCTTTTGGCTCTCACGAAACAAAGCATTCCCGCAGGACGAAGCCCGCTCTTGGTTTAGCAACCATCAGTGAAGACTTCTACCTTGTAATCATCACCCTCTTCCATTGCGGTGGTGTATTTTACATAGCAGTTACTCGCTTTGATTGAGTCTCGGTCATAAGCTTTCACCCACTTTGATTGTGTGATCACTCGATAGTTTGGATCGGCTGGAGTTTTACCAGTATTGAATGCATCCCAGACCCATTCACCATCACCGTTTTTGTAGTTCATGTCAGCCGTCATAAACTGTTCTAGACCACCATTTTCTACAATTGGGTAACCAAATTGGACGCTACCTGCACCATCAACATGGTACGCCGGAAGCTTTTCTTGTCCTTCAATAGCCGATTTACCGAAAGCAAGTTCCGCAGCGTTGTGCACAGAGGCTGCCATGCCCTGAATTGAAGAGACCCGAGCGTCATGCTGTAAGTTTAAAAAGCGCGGTGCAGCAACGACTGCAAGAATGCCTAAAATAACAATGACAACAACGAGTTCAATAAGGGTGAAACCTTTAGATGTTTGCTTCATAACAGCGCTCCGATTTGTAAGACGCAGCAAAGCTAAAGGTCAAAAGTCAATTTTTTGTCACGTGAATATCAAAAAAGCGCCCATTGGGCGCTTTCGGTTTAACATCTCATTTATAAGACAGGTTACGCTTTCTCTGCCAGGATAATGCGCAGAGTACGACGAAGTGGTTCCGCTGCACCCCACAATAGTTGGTCACCTACAGTGAAAGCGTTTAGGAAGTCATCACCCATTGCCATCTTACGCAGACGGCCAACTGGGATAGACAACGTACCAGTCACCTTCGCTGGTGTTAGCTCTTGAGCGGTGATGTCACGATCATTTGGCACCACTTTAACCCAATCATTGTGCGTTGCGATGATTTCTTCGATTTCATCCATTGGCACGTTTTGCTTGAGCTTAATGGTCAATGCTTGAGAGTGACAACGCATCGCACCGATACGTACACAAGTACCGTCGATAGGAACACGCGCATCTTGGAAACCAAGGATTTTGTTTGCTTCTACGCCCGCTTTCCACTCTTCTTTACTCTGACCGTTGTCGCGTTTAACGTCGATCCAAGGAATCAAAGAACCCGCTAGAGGCACACCAAACTTATCGGTTGGGAATGAAGAGCTACGCATTGTGTCGGCAACTTTTTTATCGATATCCAGAATAGAACTTGCTGGGTTTGCCAATTCAGAGCTTACAGAGTCGTTGATTACGCCCATCTGAGAGATCAACTCACGCATGTTTTGTGCACCTGCGCCAGACGCTGCTTGGTACGTCATTGCACTTGTCCACTCAACTAAACCTTTCTCGAACAGACCACCAAGGCCCATTAGCATCAAGCTTACTGTACAGTTACCACCAACAAACGTGTTGGTGCCACCGTGAATGCCTTGTTGAATTTGCGCTAGGTTTACTGGGTCTAGAGTGATGATAGAGTCTTCCGCCATACGTAGTGTAGAAGCTGCATCAATCCAGTAGCCTTTCCAACCAGCCTGGCGTAGTGCTGGATAAACTTTCTCTGTGTAACCACCACCTTGACACGTAATTACCGCATCAAGCTGTTTTAAGCTGTCAATATCGAACGCATCTTGAAGTAGACCAGCTTCTTTACCTAGGTTTGGAGCTGGGATACCTATTTGAGACGTGCTGTAGAAAACTGGTTCAATCAAATCGAAGTCTTTCTCTTCGACCATACGCTGCATCAGAACCGAACCGACCATGCCGCGCCAACCAACTAAACCTACTCTCATCGCATTAACTCTCCATGTATATTTTTAAAACTTGCTCCATAGTTCAATTTTCGACACAAAATCTCAAGCCCTAATTTGCAAATAAACGCAACTTTTTTAACCTTTACTGAGAAAGATACCTACTTGGGGTATTTTATCGCATTTTCATATTCATCCCGTTATCTATCGCCCCTGAAACATCACTCTCCCTTTATCCTTTGGTCTTACCACTCAGTGAGAAAATAACAATTGAAGCACACGATTTTTACACCACAAAACATTTCAAACCATTAAATTTAATCTTTTTCAGTTATTAATTTTACAAGCAAACGTTTTTACGGACGAAAGTCAAGATAAAGCACCAAATGTTCGAAATATAATTTTTGTTAATGTATGTTATGCGCGATTAAAACAGGGAGCGGCCTTCCTCTATTGCTCCATGAACGACAGAGGCACATATGAAGCAAGTTACAACACGTCTTCCTAGTCTGATACAGGTATTTATCTCGCTAGGTTTGTTTCTACTTTTGGCATTTTCATTTACTGCCAAACTAGACCTTCCAATTCAGCTGGCACTGTATATTGGTTGGTTCATTATCATGCTATTGGGCCTAAGATTAGGTCACCAATACAAAGATCTTGAAAAAGCAGCACTAAATGGTATTTCTAATGGCTTAGGTGCAGTGCTTATTCTTCTTGCTGTAGGTGCCTTAGTCGGTACTTGGATCAGTGGCGGTATTGTACCTACCATCATCTACTACGGTTTAAAGGCAATTCATCCTTCTATCTTCTTGCTAGCAACCATGATCATCTGCTCGCTAACTGCGCTGGCAACAGGCACCTCTTGGGGTGCGGCTGGTACAGCAGGCATCGCGATGATGGGCATAGGTCAAGGTCTTGGTGTTCCGGCTCCAATTACGGCTGGTGCAGTTCTATCAGGCTGTTACTTTGGTGACAAAATGTCGCCACTTTCAGACTCGGTAATTCTTGCGTCTTCAATGTCGAACGTAGAAGTGGTTGAGCATATCAAGGGCATGTTACCTATCGCGCTGATCAGCTACATCATCACTGGCATCATGTTCACTGCATTTGGCTTCCACTTTGCAGGCAAAGTTGACATGAGCCAAGTAGACTCTGTTATCCAGGCAATGGAACAGCAATTCTTCATTACGCCTTATTCTTTTGTTCCGGTGATCATCGTGTTAGCACTGCTAGCGATGCGTATGCCTTCTTTCCCAGTGATCAGTTTCGGCTCTCTGCTAGGTATTATTTGGGCAGTAATGATCCAAGATGTGGACTTCTTAACAGCGTTCAACACAGCTTGGGCACCATTTGCGATTTCTTCAGGCGTGGATTTCATTGATTCCATCTTGAACCGTGGTGGTATGTCTTCGATGCTTGGTTCTGTCGCGGTTATCGTATTTGGCCTTGGCTTCGGTGGCTTACTAGATAAAGTGGGTGTACTAGAAACGATTGCTAAACTGTTTGAAAAACGTGTACAAAGCGCAGGCTCACTAGCAACAAGTACTATCGGCACCGCGTTTATGGGCAACGTATTTGGCTCAGCAATGTACGTATCGCTGATCCTTACTCCTAAAATTTGTGCGAAGAACTATGACCGTCTTGGCTACAAGCGTAAGAATCTATCTCGTAACGCTGAGTTCGGCGGCACGCTAACATCAGGTATGGTTCCATGGAGTGATAACGGTATCTACATGGCGAGTATCCTTGGTGTCGCAACGCTTTCTTACGCGCCATTCATGTGGCTAAGCTTCGTATGTATCATCGTGACAATCTTTACCTCTTACATGGGCTGGTTTGTTGATAAATGTGAACCAACTGCGCCAGCAACAGAAGAAGCGGAAGGCGAACTAAAACAGCAAACGGCTTAAGTCTTCTTAATTTTCGATAGATAGAAAAAAGGACCGACGATTCGGTCCTTTTTTACGTTTGTCATTTAAGTTCTGACCAATCAAGCAGATTTAGTGCTGGTTCTTACCGCTGAACGTTTACCCAACGCATAACCCAAAACTAGGGGAGCAAAGAAGATCACTAGAATGAACAAAATGAAGTAGATGATGGTGCTCTTCACGAGTTCAATCAGTTTATCCATGGCAAGGTTCACAACCTCTTGTGAAACATGGTCGAGATCTTGAGCGAACTTCTCACGTTCGTTTGTGATGATTTGAGCTATCTCTTGGCGCTCTCTCGCCACCATCAACTCTAAAGCCTGACGCTCTTCACTCAACTGAAACAAACGCTCTTCTGTTTTTTGATCGATATCTTCCACTAGGGGCTGCAACTTCAAGGCCATTTGCTCAGCTAAATTGCGCATATATTCTGGGTTATTATCGATAAAGTCTTTCAGCGACTCTGAAGTCACTTTAAGGCTGTTCAGTGCAGCGTTGACTTGCTCAATACTTGCCGAACTGTTTAGTGCTAATAGCTGTGCTTTCCACGTCATGATCTTTGGTGTTTGTTCAGAAACCAAACTTAGACGATCAGAAACATCACCAATGGCTTCAGGCATTGTACCGAGAGTCGTTACCGCTTCTTCTTCACTGATTTGGTTTGCAGCTAGCCATGCGCGGTAAGCAGGTGTGCGAATCATGCTTAAATCAGTAAATGGGTACTTCTCAACAAAATCAGCTACGAACACCTTAGTCTTGACGTACACGTCCTTCTTCAACAAAGATTGCGCCAGCTTATCAACTTCTTTCGCTAAGTGAGCAGATACTTGTGTTGCTTCATCCGTTGCAAACAAACCTTTACCCGCGCCTGCACTGTAGAATTGGTTCATTTGGTGACTAAACACCCAGGTATCAATCAACGCAGCCATTGGTGACACTTGATAAGCCGCAGCTTGAAGCCCCTCTTCCGCATTAATTTTCCAAAGTAGAATGTAAGATTGATTCACTTTATCCGTAGACTCATAGCGTTCATGCAGCACATCGGCAGCTTGCTCGACCTGAGCGAAGAATTGCTGAGCGTATTCACGCGTCATAATGCGCATATTTAACTCTTGCTTTGTCAACGGAACTGTCTGGCTCTCGATCTTTACTTCTAATAAAGAGCAGCCAGAAAGGATTGATGATAGACATATAGCCAGAGTGACAGCTAACCGACGAAAACACATGATAAATACCTATATTCGATAGAATAAGAACAGGATAAGCACTCCGTTTATTAACGAAGTAGCTTGAGGTAACGCTTTTACCTCATAGCAACCTATTTTAAGTCAGAGGAATATCAATCCGTTAGCGATTCTTGAAGGGTTTCAGTTTCAAGACTGTCTTTTGCGAAAAGTATTGTACTTTCAAGTATGGTTGTCAGCTTAAGCAGCACACTTTCTGGTACTTGGCTTCCTTGTTTGAGCAAGTCTTCGATTTCCGCTGAAATATGGTGCAGTGGCATCGCTCCTAAACTACCAGAAACACCTTTTAGACTATGCGCAACTCGCTGAGCGTGTTCGAGATCTTCACTGAGTAATTGGCGTAACTTATCCGAATCACCAGCATGATCTTGGATAAACACATCCAACAGCATCCTGACTGATTCTTCATCTCCCGAGAGGGCATCCAACATTTTATCGATATCAATGAACTTACTCTCAGCCGTTTCTCTAGGTTCATACACTGCAGCAGGTGCATGAAAGTCCGACGCTTTGTGATTTGAACACTGACTCACATCGTTAACGTCTTCATTCGGCTCCTGAATGCCCTGTTCAGAACAAGAAGTCCCCCCTAATCGCTGGGGTTCAGATAAGTGAGGATCTTTATTAGGATGAGGCTGTTTGGTTTCATAAGCTATATAACTGAAAACAAGTAACAAACTGCCACTCAATAGAGTCATCATGAGTATAAGATGCTCTAATCGGAGGTGTACTTCATCTTCGAATTTTCGTAGCTGAGAAGTAAAGTCGGGGCTAGAAAGGTGGGTTACTAGGTACTTGCCCTGAGCATGGCGAGACAATACGCCAGAAGCCTGAGCCAATAAGCGCTGAAAATCGTCTCTTTGTGCCTGCGGTAAACTCATCGACTCAATAAACAATTGATCCAACTCTTGATAAGAAGTTTGATTGTTAGCGCGATTTATAAAGAGAGCATCCAATATATGTGCCCCAAGGCGAGCAACCATCGCCTGCAACGCGTCACTACCACCAGCTGCAACCCTTGTTTCTTGTAATGCTTCAGCAAGAGATAACAACTCAAGATCACTAGTAACAAACTTGTTCGCACTTTCTAAAAATCGATCTGTCGTATAAAGCAACTGAGTGACATCCGGAGCCCATAACGCACTCTTAGATTGGCTTTCAAGTTGTAACCTAACTGCGTAGATCAGCTGTAGAGTTAGCGAGATATCGTCAGCATGCTGTACTCGATAAGGTAATTCAAAACGAAATGAATTTCGTACTTCATCGATTTTCGTGCCCAGCTCATCAACGGCTTTCACAGACTGCTCTGTAGAACGGTAACTGGTCCACAATGCCACCGCAGCAATACTCCAGATGACAAACAACAACCAAGAAAATCGTCTTAAAACACTTCTAGCTTGAATCAATCCCTAGCCCTCAGGTGAACTCCATTAATAACAAGAATATAACATCAATTACAGGTTTACTGGGCTTACCTCACATAAAAAAAGAGAGCCACTCTAGCTCTCTTTTGAAAATGATTAATTTCGACTCAACTGGTCTTTTAGATTTGGAGGCGTGCCTTTAATCGTCAAGGTATCGGTTTCTGGATCGTAAAAAATACGCTCACCAAGTAGCAAACTATCGAAACTGATATTCAAGCCGCCACCAGCACCAACGTACTTAGTCAACTTACGTACGGTTGAACGATCACCAGGGAATGACTCTTCCAACTCGTAGCCTTGCTCTTTAGTGAAATCCATAAAGCTAGTGCCATCTTGACTTGGTGGCAATTCACCAGACAGTTCAGAAATTTGAACTTCGTCGCCGGATTTGATTTGTTCGTTACAGTAATTGTAAACCTGCTTTTTGTACTCGTTCGCTTCTTGCTTCTCAAGCTTTGAGTCAGCACAAAAGTCTTCGACCGCTTGCATCAAGACTTGGTTTTGCTGCTTAGTATCTAGACCCACATCTGCCTGTAGGAAATCCAAGAAAAAGTCCGCTACTTTACGACCTACGCGACCTTTGATGTAAGAAAGGTAGCGGTTTGAATCACGGTCAGTATCGTAACTTGATAGGTCGATGCGTGCAGCGATGTCCATCTTAGTGATATCTAGATAGTCAGTAGCACTGATATCTAAACCTTCCGTTACTTTTAAGCTTTGATTCAGTGGCAAGATACCAATAAACAGATAGTCGGTAGCTAAGCTTTGGTACTCAGCAAATACTAAAATACCTTCGTCTGCAAAAGGGTATTTAATCAACTCATCTTTCAAACGATTTGCACTAATTTGTGAGAAGTCATAAAAATTTCGTTCTCCTTTGCGCATTTCTTGAAGCCAAAACTGAAATTCGCTGTCTGACTGGAAGCAGCCAAAGCCTTTTCCTGCTTTAGAATGGAATACTCGATGCAGTTCTGCGACTAGATTTTCAGTGGATGCGTCATTTTCGAGAGAGTCTGAACGGTAGGTAACAACCAGTTCGTCCTGATCATTTTTGCTCAACTGATGCAATATTACGTTTGAAAGATGAAGGCTCATAGTGATTTTATCTTGCGACAAGGTTTAAGTTGCTAGGCATTGTAGGGTATCATAAGCCGCTTTTACTATCATTATTAGAGTCTTTATGCCGATTACATCTAAATATACTGACGACCAAGTAGAGAAAATTCTTGCTGAAGTGGGTGCTGTTCTTGAAAAACATGCCGCAACGCCAGAGTTAACGCTAATGATTGCCGGAAATATCGCAACCAATGTCTTAAATCAACGAGTTGCTGCTTCACAACGTAAGATTATTGCTGAAAAATTTGCTCAGGCACTAATGTCTTCTCTTGAAGCCCCAAAATCACACTAATAACGGACAATAGAACAAGTACATGGTAGACAGCGGAAACTCATACGGCGAACGCGTATCTCGACTGGTTGGTTGGGGTCACTGGTTCGCATTCTTCAACATCATAGCTTCGATGTTGATAGGTACACGCTATATCGTCCAGTCACCTTGGCCCGAAACTTTGTTAGGGCAATTTTATCTGGCGGTATCCTGGGTGGGTCACTTTGGCTTCCTAGTATTTGCTCTCTACTTACTGGTTCTTTTTCCGCTTACGTTTATCCTGCCATCACGAAAACTCTTTCGTTTGGTGGCAGTGGTATTCGCGACCGTCGGTCAAACCGTTTTATTGATTGATACGCAAGCCTATCAATCCATTAACCTTCACTTAAATCCCGTCGTTTGGGAATTGTTGTTTAGTGAAGATAAAAGCGCCATTAGCGCAGACTTACAGCACCTTTTTGTTGTAATGCCGCTTATTTTCTTACTCCAACTCGGCTTATCCGAGTGGGTGTGGCGTAAACAACGTAAACTATCTCATAAACATGTTGGCCGACCACTCGCTGCAGTGTTCTTCTTAAGCTTTATGGCTAGCCATCTTGTTTATATATGGGCTGACGCCTATTTCTATAGTCCAATTACAAGTCAACGATCGAACTTCCCTCTGTCGTACCCAATGACAGCAAAAAGCTTTATGGAAAAACATGGTCTACTTGATCGTGAAGAGTACCTGAAACGCTTAGAAGAAAACCGTGACAACATTGATCTCGTTAGTTACCCATTGGAAAAGTTAGAGTTTAATCGCCGCGGCAATAAGCTCAATGTACTGATGATCAGTGTCAATAATTTGCGTGCAGATGCCCTGAATGCCTCTGAAATGCCAAGTACCTATCAGTTTGCAATAGATAATCAAAACTTTACCAACCATTACAGCTCGAGCAATGATGCTTTTGGCGCCTTTGGTTTGTTTTATGGTTTACCAACAAGCTATGCAAGCAGCATTAAAGCACAGGGTTCATCACCCGTTATGCTGAATGTATTGCAAGAGCAAGGCTACTCATTCGGCTTGTTCAGCGGGAATGGATTTGAAGACGATCTATATCCAGAGGTTATCTTCCGAGGTTTAGAGCTAGCTCCTACTTTAGATGGTGCCCAAGCACATACTGAAGCTCAGTCGCTGATTGCATGGAATACTTGGCTAACAGAGCAAGCTAATACGCCATGGTTTAGCTACATTGAAGTGACCACCGTAGATAACTTTGAATCC
Organism: Vibrio sp. D401a; assembly: GCF_030248515.1. Lineage (NCBI taxonomy): Bacteria > Pseudomonadati > Pseudomonadota > Gammaproteobacteria > Vibrionales > Vibrionaceae > Vibrio > Vibrio sp. D401a. Next base: position 9,212 of record NZ_JAHGAI010000018.1, read on the forward strand.
GAGCCTGCTTCTATCAATAATGAACTGAGCGCAAGTGAGCGATTTAAGCAAGCTTATGAGCAAGCAGTGCAGTCGGCAGATACTACGGTGAAAAACATTCTGACCACACTAGAAGAGCAGCAGTTGTTAGAAAACACCATCGTTGTTATTACCTCTAACCATGGTAGTGAGTTCAACGAAACTAAGACAAACAGCTGGGGTGCAAACAGTAATTACAGCCGCTATCAACTTCAAGTGCCAATGATTGTTCACTGGCCTGGAATGTTGCCTGCAGAGTTTAGTCATAGTACTAGCCACCTTGACCTGTCCGTTACCCTGCTTCAAGACATGCTAGGCGTATCATCAAACCCAAATGAATACAGTAGTGGCCGCAATCTATTTGATGAAAGCCGTCGCCGTTGGATTTTGGCGGGAGATACTAAAGAGCTTGCACTTATTACAGAGAACCAAACTACCGTTATCGACAAGTTTGGAAACTACAAGCTGTATAATCAAGACTATCAGCGCCTACGTGATACTAGCCCTAAACTGCCGGTATTAATGCAAGGTCTGACCGAGCTACAGCGTTTCTATACAAAGAGCAACTAACTCACCTTAAACGGCTTTCATTTTGAAAGCCGTTTTTGTTTAAATAAACACCAAACAACACAATTGTGATCACGAAATAAGCAAACGAACAATTTTGGGGTTTACAAGATTTTCAAAGCCTTATATTATGCGCCTCAACAACGGAGAGATGGCTGAGTGGTTGAAAGCACCGGTCTTGAAAACCGGCATACGTTAATAGCGTATCTAGGGTTCAAATCCCTATCTCTCCGCCACATTTAGAGAAAGCCCGCTAAGCAATTAGTGGGCTTTTTCGTATCTGAAGGCTTAAAGAGGGATTTCTCCAAATCCCTCCTTGAATGCAAGCCCAGCACTCCGAGACATTTAGAAAGCTCGTTGAGAAATCAACGGGCTTTCGTCGTTTTAGCGCTTAGAAAATTGCGGGATTTCTAAATCCCTAGTTGAGCGCAACCCAGGCTCTAAGCCACATTTAGAGAAAGTCCGCTAAGCAATTAGTAGGCTTTTTCGTATCTAAAGGCTTAAAGAAGGATTTGTTCAAATCCCTCCTTGAATGCAAGCCCAGCACTCCGACACACTCAAAAAAAGCTCGCTACGTTAGCGCACCCTGCGTGATTACACTCTAGGCTTTAAATTACTGGTCGTCGACACTTTTGAAAAAGCGACATCACTTACAAGCAAGTCGATTCAGCGGCAGATAAAGGTATAAATAAGTGCCTATAACAATTAAGGCCACTGCTTAGTCTCCTGGTGAGCCCCCAAACCAGACGCATGAAAAAAGCCAACTGCGTAAGCAGTTGGCTCAGTATAAACAGTCAACATGTTTTAGGATGAGCCAAAGTTAGGCTACATCCAACTTTCTTAAGCACTCATTTCGTTATCAGCATCTAACCTGAATAATTCTGGTTCTGGCTTGCGTTCATAAATCTGCTCGAATAAAGGTACTTCTCGACGATGGAAAGTCGAGGACTCCCACTTTCCGTTCAAGTTAAACTTAGTAATACCATAGGTGAAAATCAGCAATACTAAGCCTTGTATTATTCCAACCCAAAAACTTCCAAACAATAACGTACAAACATAGAAAATCGGATATATCAGCCTCACCACATCTCGATTAATCTTAGAAGTCGTTCTTGCATAAGTAGCGAAAAACAAGAGTAACGAGAAGGCATACAATGAGATACTAGTAGATATATTAACCGTGTTCTGAGTGGAGAAAATTTCTGAGAGCCCAATCAGATGATCTCGACAAACAACATAGAGGGCGATATTTAGAAATGCGAGTTTATTATATATGCCTGCATTGTGTGATTTGGCTTTTTTACCCTTCTGTTCAATGTCTTCTTCCAATTTAGTTTGCATCGTAGAGTTCAAATGGTACAACGCAATTTCAGCGATCGTACTTTGTTCGGCTGATATTTGGTCTTTTGATACTAGTTGCTCAATGTAAGATTTATCGAAGTTATGTTTATCGAGTTTAGTCTTAATCAGAGTAATCACATAGTTAATCCCAACCTCGTAGCTATCGCGTGGTATGGTTTTAGCCATGAACCTATTTGCCCCTGTAGGTTCTTCAAAACAGGCACAACACACAGCATAGAGGTAAGTTTCATCATCATACCTAAACTCAATATATTCGATTTTTCTCTCGTCTAACTCTCGCTCAAGGCATAATTTTAATACATCTACGTATAAATCCAGATATGCCCAATCCTCTAATCTAGCCTCTAGGATTGCAAGGCATGCAGCTGCACCTTCTAATTGCCCTTCTCGTATCAAGTATCTAGAAAATGCGGCTAAATGCATACCACTAGACAGAGACTGCTTTGCAAGCTCTTGATAATCTACATTTTGAGATATGTGCTCAATCCGCCGTTCGATTAACTTTTTAAGAATAAACTGATCACTGTACTTTTCGATATCTACAAACTCGTCTAGGTGCTCATTTGCCGGATCAAACAAAAATGCTTTTGCGGCAGTGATTGCGCATTCACCGACTGTATCTAGCGACGTCGAAGGTAAAGGAACAGAATAATTCTGTAAGGTTGGAGATAGGTGATAATAATGCAGCAACCACTCTATGTCGTTTGCAAAGCGTAACCCACCTAGCGGACTTAATAATTGGTAATCTGGACAGACTACCCGATAAAAGCCAATGCTAGACAACCAGTTTACTCGTGATTGGCGAACAAATAGTTTCCTTGTTAGGATTTCTTTTCTCACTAGCAACTTAAACCATTGATCAGGTAAAAGTGGATGGCGGAAATATAAGTTTTGCCACTGTTCAGAGCTCAGCTCCAAGACTTGTTCTTCGGTCAAGTCTGGAATGTCAAACCAATCATGATTGCCGTATAGAGAAAGAGAACTTTTCAGCCATTCAGGATAGTCCAACTCAGAGCTCTTGTGTTGCAACCACATTCCAAGCACTTGGAACATAAGGCCAAAGTCACCTCCCCTTTGTTGCTTAGAAACTCTGGCTGATGTTTGCTGAAAATCGTTAGCAGAACCATAACACCCGCACCACAGCGTGAGATAAACCTCATCGCTCAGATCGTTTATTTCCCCGTGCTTAAGTGGCCTCATCGTTTTTGCGAAAGGTTTGTCGTTTGATAGAGTATCGACGAAAAATTCATAACGAGCGTGATCTTTGCTTTTTTCTTTGTCCCACGGTGTCGGAAATAACCAACGCACCTTTGGCTTCTGTAATATCTCTGCTGCAACAACAGCCATAGCCATAGACACATCTTGCTGCTGTCCTTTAAACCAATCAGACAATACTTCAGCAACAAAACCAAAACTGCTCTGATTCACTTGCAGCACATTATTCAACGATTGCACAAACAAGTCTTCCATTGCGAACTCTTTACAAGCATTAGCAACAAGCAGCCATTCATCACAGTTAAGAGCAGTGAAGTGCAATTTATTTAGCTGTTCAACAACTTCCGGGACGACTGTTTTTGGCCACCAACCTTGTAGCTGGCATCCTTTCAGAAATAGTAGATATTGCGAAGGATGGAAAACTTCTGAAGATGGCATCGGCGTGTGCCACCACTGCATAAAATCGTCGATATTCTGATATGTTGTTGAAAAAGACAATGGCCCAATTCGCATCATTATCGCTCGTTGTTGAGTTGCACAATACTCACTTAGTGCTTCAAGTGGTATTTGAGTTTGTACACCTCCCCAGTAAACTAAGAAGTCAGCGACCTCCTGATCATATTCCGAGCCCTTCATCAAACGTTGCCAGTTGAACATTTGCCAAAAGCAATGAATCAATTCGCCAGGAAACCAGCGTCGTTTCATGATTTTGTCTAATGCATGATCAGAGATCTTAATCTGAGATGACAGATCCAATAAGGCAATTTTCTCCGACCACTTTTTCCAACCGACGATATCAAAACGTACCTTAGGATCTGAAATTCGCTCATCAAAAGTTGCTTTGTACACACTTAATGGTGTGTCACTCTTTTCTCGCGTTGGAAAAGCTTGAGTAATCGTCTCTGCATTACGGCTTTTTAACGCCAAATCATAAGCTTGTTTTAATTGTTTAAACCCTTCAGGATTCACCTCTGGGTGGTTGTGCTTCAATTGTTCACGATATGCACGCTTTATCTCGGTTTCATCTTCAGTTTTCGTGATATCAAGTATTTTCCAAATGTCCATTAAGCTTCCTCTTTTTGTTCTTCTTGGGCTTTTAAAAATAAAGATTCCGGAGCATCAAAAATAGGAAGCTGCAGATCAAAAGGTAAACTATCCCAGACGGGTGCATTCGGGAGATTTAAACAAGAATAAAATTGGCTATAGCATGTAAAACTTCCATCAGTGAATAATATTTCGGGGCCTTCATCGTTGACACTGTATCTCCAAAACACTCTACCCAGTATGTAACTGCGATGATAGGTGGCCCAATCGGGAAACAAGTATTGAATTTTGCGGGCAGCATAGGATAAAAAAAACAACATCTCGTCTTCTGAGAGCCAACCTGACACAAAGCCGTGACGAGAAAGATAAGTTGCCCTCATCAAATCGAATCCAAAAAAGCGACAATTACCGACGAGATCATAGGCCATTTGATGAAATCTAAACTCATCTCTTAACTGGTCACTTTCCAAGTTGTCTATTATTTCCTGTTGCTTGTGCTTCCCGGTCAAAGCTATTTGGTCAAAGAAACCTCTGCCTCCATAACCATGCATATCCAAGCTCAGTAATCGATTGATAGTTTCGACGAGATCATCATGGTTCTGGATCCCCCACGATTCAGTGATGGGCTTTCTGTTTTCCTCAAAACTGCCATCTCTGAATTCAGTAGCCATCCAAATCTGGCTCCAATCGGTACCCCAACTCCAAAGCAACATCGGCGCAGTAACAGCAAGCAACCAGTTATAACAAGGTTGATCTTTTATCTTATCTAGTTTTTGAGATTTCATAGTATTCTTATTATTTCAGCCCTAGCCTACCCAGTTGTTGATAAATTAATGTCCGTTTTTCTCTGATCTCGAGCTCATCTTGTGTCGCCAATGCCATCTCAAACGCAAAGATGTACTCTTCTATAACCGTTCGAAATTCCGCTGTGTTTTCGGCATAGAGCTGATGCAGTTTTTCGAGTAATGTAATGTTGGGAATTGACTCTCTAGGATGGAACTTCAAGCGACTTAGTTTCGCATGACTCATCTCTAACTGTTCCTGGCTTATACCTTCTGGCGTTTTGTCGATAACTTTACTGACGGTTTCACCAGTTGATTGAGGAGTAACATCAACCTCTAACAAGCCATTGATGTCATAGCTAAACCTTATGTCAATTAGCTCTTGTCCCGCTTTTCCCTTGGGGATATCTACTACAAACTCATCAATAAATATATTGTCCTTAGCCCAAAGGCGCTCTCCTTGATAGATCGCCACGCATATATCGGTTTGGTCATCATTGCAGGTCGAGAATGTCTGAACCCTAGAAACTGGAATTATCGTATTCCTTTCTATGATTGGTGAAAAAACGCCTTCTCGATCGCCTCGGCGACAAAGAATGCCAAGACTATAGGGACATACGTCAGTCAATATGATTTCACTGACATGTTCGTTTCTTAAACGACAAGCCGCTTGAATTGCTGCTCCTTGAGCAACGACTAGATCAGGATCGATCTCACTGTGGCCGAAACGGCCTAACAATCGATTCGCGGTTGACTGGATGAGTCTTAGTCGTGTGGCACCACCTACAAAAATGAGCTCATCAATCTGATTTGATTCCAAACGAGCATCTGATAGAGCTTGCCCAAGTGGTCGTAATATTCGGTCGAGAGAACTTTTCCAAACTTCCTCCATGTCCTGTTTGGTAAACTGGATTTTTTGGCCATAAGGCTCTGGGACTTCAACGATCAAACCATCTTCATAACGATGCTTTGCCGTCTCACAATGAGCTCTAAGAGAGGATAGAAATGAGAGTGGAAGCTCCTCTGGGGCAAGTTGTAATCTGGCTAAGACTGCATGAATCACATCATCTGTAAAATCATCCCCGCCTAAAAAGTTATCTCCTGTTGAGGCTCTAACCTCGATAAAGCTGTCAAAGTGTTCCACGACCGTTACATCGAATGTTCCCCCGCCTAAGTCAAACACAAGGAAACGACTATTTGCTTGCTTGTGCAGGCTATACGATAAACATGCAGCGGTGGGTTCATTGATAAGCCGAACAGCATTTAGACCAGCCAAACGAGCTGCTGCTTTGACCTCTTTTCTTTGAGAGTCATTAAAATAAGCAGGAACGGAGATAACCACATCAGATATAGGCAGAGACAAGTATGTTTCAGCATCTTGTTTTAGCGAAGCGAGAATCAGTGAACACAACTCTACTGCGTTGTATTCCTTTTTAGCCAGCTTAAACGTCTTATTCGTGCCCAAAAACCGCTTAAAAGAAGCGACTGAACAAAGTGGATTTGTAACTAAACGCGATTTGGCAGCTTCGCCAACCAAAAGTTCGTCTTTCTCATTAATCGCTACAACTGAAGGTGTTAAGAATTTCCCTAAACTGTTCGGGATAAACACCGCTTTATCATCTTGCCATACAGATATCGCGCTATTAGTTGTCCCGAGATCAATTCCTATGGCCAATTTATGATTAACTTCAACGCTATGCACGGATAAGAAACCAATTGAATTAAATAGGGACTATTGTGCCTACTAAATCAACAAATAACCTTGAATAGCGTTCCAGAAAAGTCACGCACTCCTGTCAAAAAAGTTAATAATTACATTAAGTTACCAATATAAGCGCGCTGACATGCGAATCCCTTTAACTTTTTTTATCAGTGAGACCTTAAAATTGTTCAAACGCATACACTTGAGCCACAGCTTCGATAAGCTGCATATGGATAGGCACCAAGTCAGCGTGGTCACTTCGATACCCGCCACCAACGACGGCCGCGACAGGAATACCTTTGTCTTTCATTGACTGCATTAAAAAACGGTCTCGCTCAAATATACCTTCTGTCGACACGTCAAAATAACCCAGTTCATCGTCGGTATGAATATCCACACCAGCATCGTAAATCACCATGTCTGGACGATGTAAGTTAATAGCCATTTCAACCACTTCTTTAAACGTCATTAAGAACGTTTCATCACTGGTATCACGACTCAAAGGGACATCAAGATCGGAATCTGGCTTTCTCGCTGGGAAGTTCTTATCACAATGGAAAGACAACGTGATGATGTCAGGTTCGTCCTCGCACAGAGTCGCCGTTCCATCACCATGGTGTACGTCGCTGTCAATGATCATCACCTTGTCAATATGGTCATGATCCAGCATGTGCTTCGCCGCGATAGCAAGATCATTGAAAAGGCAGAAGCCACTACCAAAGTCTTTGTGTGCGTGATGATAACCGCCGCTGAGATGAATGGCGACGCCATGCTCTAGCGCCATCTCTGCTGTCAACACCGTACCTGCTGTTGACGTGAGTGTCCGAGCGATGAGGGCCTCACTCCAAGGGAACCCGATTCGACGCATTTTGACTGCTGGCATGCTGCCAGTCACCAACAAATCAACGTACTCTCCACTATGAACGCGTTTAACATCATCCACACTCAGAGGGTTTGGTTGGAAGAATTCAATTTGTTCTCCCCACCCTTTGGTCGCTAGCTTCTCCACTACCGCTTGATAGAGATAGTGATATTTCATTATCGGATAGCGATGGCCTTCTGGCAGCTCAAGTTGTGAGTAAATAGGGTGATAGATAAGGGGTAGCATGAGACATTCTTTTCATAAATCGTTGTGAAATAGTACCAACTCCAAGAGTTGATTAAAAAGGAAATTAATTGATAATGATTTTCAATATCAATTAATTTCCTTCTGTTATGAATAAAACCTTATATACGATCCTTGGTACTTTCTTTGGCTCTTTCTGCGCGATATCTCTATTCATGTCGATGATGCTAGGTGCGTGGTGGTTAGTTGATTTTATCGCCTTAAGCTAACACAATGATTCTATCTCCTAGTAAACTCATTGAATCAGATAGATAGGTATTTCCATGAGTCAAACAGTCTTTATCACTGGTGCGAATCGCGGTATTGGCTTGAGTTTAGCTGAACTGTATTTACAAAAAGGTGCTCAAGTACACGCGACTAGCCGTAACCTAGCAGAGAGCTCAGAGCTACAAGCATTAGCATCAAACTACCGCACATTAACTTTGCATCAATTGGACGTCACTAATTACCAGCAAGTCGCAGAGCTAGCTAGCAAGCTATCGGCTATCGACGTGCTGATTAACAACGCAGGTTACTACGGTCCTAAAGGCTATGGCTTTGGTAACACTGATATCGAAGAATGGAGAAAGGTCTTCGAGATAAATACCATCGCACCATTAAAACTAGTGGAAACTTTTTACCCGCTGCTACAAAGAGGTAGCTCGAAGAAGGTGGCGTGTATCTCTTCTAAAGTTGGCAGCATGACGGAAAACACCTCTGGTGGTGGTTACATCTACCGCTCTTCCAAAGCGGCACTTAACTCCGTTGTTAAGAGCTTAAGTAACGATTTAACCGATGAAGGGTTCACTGTGCTTGCGCTTCATCCAGGCTGGGTACGCACTGCAATGGGCGGACCAAATGCGCTTATCGACACTAAAACCTCTGCTGCAGGGTTAGCAAAAGTCATAGAGCAAAGCACGCAAGAAAATTCTGGCCAGTTTATTAACTACGACGGAACACAATTGCCTTGGTAATAGGCATTTATCAATAAGTTAATGTTGGGCGACGAACAGGTTCCTGGATTCGTCGCCCATTTTTCATTTCTCCAATCTCGTCACTCAACTTGAATTTCACCGTTTCCTATCCAGACTTAGTGAGGTATTAACCCCACTAAGGAGAGTAACCATGGCAGCAGATAAAGATCTGGTGAATTTCAGTGAAGATCATGAGCTCAATTACTGCTTAAGAAGTGCAGGTAAACGTCAAACTCAAGCGAATCGCGATACGCTGATCGACTTAGGACGACAAGTAAAACAGGATTTAGGTAAACGAGTGTTAACTCAAGACGATGTCAGAGGCGCAATCGACAAGAACGATAACTTGTTCGACTAGTCATGACATCAATATCAGAAAGCGGCATTGGATGGTGCCGCTTAGTTGTAGGTAAACATGAGTTATTTAGAGGATTTACGTTTAGTGCTCGTCGTTTTCGATGTACCACCTTTCGAATAGCTGCGCTTCTTACGCTTGAATGCTGGTCGTTCTACTTTAGGAAGATGACGTAAAGAATCAGGAATCGGACCCGATTTCACTTCGCCCATCAATCCATCAATACGCTGTTCTAACGCTTGCATGAAAGGCTGATACGCTTGATTTCGTTCTGCCATTCCTTGTAATTGGTGCTCCCAATGCGCTGTCATATCAGGATAAGTCGCATCCATTGGTAGCGCATGAATCAAGCCACGCCCCGCTGGCGAACTCAAAATCGATTTACCCTGACGAGTCAGCAACTGGCGCTTAAACAGCGTATCCAGAATACCGGCTCGAGTCGCTTCCGTTCCTAAGCCATCGGTGTCGCGCAATATCTTCTTCAATTCTTTATCTGCTACATAACGCGCAATGCCCGTCATGGCTTGAAGTAATGTAGCTTCGGTAAAGTGCTTTGGTGGTTCAGTCTTACGATCTTTAATTTCACCTTCACGACAAGTCAGTACGGTCCCTTCTGCTAACGGCGGAACCGCATCAATGCCATCATCTTCTTTATCCGTTTTCCCCATTAACGCTTTCCAGCCCGGTGATACGAGCTGACGACCTTTGGCGATAAACATACCACCAGCAATATCAAACACCAGCTTCGCCTCAGCATAAACCGCTGCCGGATAAAACTGCATCAAGTATTGTCGTGCAATAAGTTGATATACCTTCATCTCATTGCCAGATAGCGCGTTCACATTTGCTTGTTTTGGCGTTGGAATAATCGCATGGTGAGCATCCACCTTTTTGTCGTTCCACGCTTTAGACTTAATCGATAAGTCAGCACCTTGCACCGCGCCTTGTAACTCTTTGGCATTGTTAGCAATAGCAGAAGTCACTGATCCCGCTTGCGAATAATGCTCCATCGGTAAGTAACGGCAATCAGAGCGTGGGTACGTGATCAGCTTGTGCTTCTCATACAGCGCCTGACAAGTATCCAGCACCTGCTGCGCACTCATGCCATAACGCTTGGCAGCATCAATCTGCAATGCGGATAATGAATATGGTAGTGGTGCAAATTGCTTGGTTTGCTTTTGTTCCGACTCGGTCACTTTCGCAGGTTGGTTGGTAATGCGGTTCGCCACGTTCTCGACCAGCTTTCTGCTGAGAACACGCCCTTCCTCATCTTGCCAAGGCTTACAGGCTTCACTTGGCTTCCAGCGCGCACGAATATCAAACGAGCCATTTTGATCTTGATAAGGGATCAGAGCATGCAACGTGAAGTAATCTTTGGGTACAAAGTTTTCGATTTCTTCATCTCGGCGTACCACCAAACCAAGCACTGGTGTTTGCACACGCCCCACAGATAAAACACCTTGATAACCCGCTTTTTGTCCCAGTAAGGTATAAGCGCGAGACATATTCATTCCGTAAAGCCAATCAGCACGAGAACGGGCCAGAGCCGACACAGAAAGAGGAATAAAATCACGATTGCTACGCATTGAGCTTAACGCACGCTTTACCGCGGGTAAGTTTAAGTCAGAGATAAGAAGTCGCTGTGTAGCTTCTTTCTTAGTTTTGGAAAGCTTGCAGTAATCCAGAACCTCGTCCACCAACAATTGACCTTCTCGGTCTGGGTCTCCTGCGTGGATAACCTCTGTCGCGTCTTTGAGGAGTTTACGGATCACCGTAAGCTGTTTACTCGCGCTTTTTCGCGGTCTCAGTTGCCATTGCTGTGGAACGATAGGCAAATCTGCCATATTCCATTTCTTATAACGTTCGTCATAAGCATCGGGCTCGACTTGCTCTAACAAGTGGCCAATACACCATGTGACCACATCTCCATTACCACAACGGATAAAGCCTTGGTCTTTCTTTTGGGGATTTGGCAAAGCCGCCGCGATCGCGCGACCTAAACTTGGTTTTTCAGCAATAAACAGACGAGACATAAGGACTTGGAAGTAAAAACAATTAGGGCCACATTATCCAATGTCGCCCTAATAAATCAAGAAGAACTGTACAGATAAACAGTAAGAGTCATCCTTTGATTAAAGAAACTCGACATAATCAGAGAGGTTTCTTTGAGGTACCTTCATTGGGGTACAACCTGGTGTTCCCAAGTATAAGAAGCCGACGATTTGGTCTTCGCCTTCAAGGCCAAAAGCTTGGTGTACTTCTGGATGGAACATCCACTTACCTGAACGCCAGAAACCTTGGAAACCCTGAGCCACCGCTGCCATCTGCATAGCTTGTGCAGCACAACCGGCAGAAAGGTACTGTTCAAGTGCTGGCACTTTTTCATGCTCTGTCACTTTAGCAATAATAGTAACTACCATAGGAGCACGGAAAGGAGCATTTCTCACTTTCTCAACAACCGCCTCATCACTCTCTTCCGCCTCTGCTGCTTTAACTAGAATATCAGACAGCCTCTTCAGGCCATCACCCTGAGCAATAACAAAACGCCAAGGTGTTAGCGCTGCATGATCAGGGGCTCGTAGGCCTGCTCGAATGATGTTTTCAAGCGCTTTACCTTCTGGGGCGGGCTCAGACAACTTGGCAATAGAACGACGGTTGAGCAAAAGTTCGAGAGCTTCCATGAGCAAATCCTTATTTGATTGAGTTATTATTTTTTACGCAACTCACTTTAGCATAATCCACTTTCCCAAATAACACTCTGTTTTATAGGGACTTAGAAACAAAAAAAGCTGCGCACTTGGCGCAGCTATAAAAGTTAAGAACGAATGAAAAAATTAAGATATGTGTCGAGGAGTTAGAGTTTCACTGCTAATTTAACGCCTTGACGAATGGCCCGAACCGCATCCAGTTCACCAGCATGATCGGCACCACCGATGATATGCAGCTTCTCTCCCAATTCATGCCATTTATCTTCGAATGGGCGAACTGACTCTTGACCAGCACAAATCACCACTTTGTCGGCTTCTAACAACTGCTCTTTGCCATTCACATGGATATGTAAACCCGCATCATCAATTTTGTCGTACGATACGCCACCGTACAGGTGAACGCCGCGCTTCTCTAATGTACGTTTGTGAATCCAACCGGTCGTTTTACCTGGGCCTTTACCTACACGTCCCTTACGACGTTGAAGCACCCACACTTCTTTATCGCTCACCGCATCTGGATAAGGATACAAACCGCCCGGTTGAGACATCTCTTTATCGATGCCCCATTCGTGCAGCCAATCATCAAGTGTTTGGCCGACAGGCTCTGTAATCATGGTGGCAACATCCACACCAATACCACCAGCGCCGACGATCGCAACTTTCTCACCAACTGGGGTTTTATCTCGAATCAACGTTTGGTAGTCGACGACTTTCTCTGGGTTATCAATACCATCGATTTTGACTTTACGTGGCTCAACACCTGATGCCATGACGACTTCATCGTACTCAGTAAGTAAATCATAATTGGCTTCTGTCTCTAGATGCAGATTCACACCGGTTTCTTCAATGCGGTTTGCAAAGTAACGAATAGTCTCACGGAACTCTTCTTTACCCGGAATCTGCATCGCTAAGCGGAACTGACCGCCAATGCGATCATTCTTCTCAAACAAATCAACTTTATGCCCACGCTCAGCCAGTGTCGTCGCACAAGCCAAACCCGCAGGTCCAGCACCGACTACAGCAATGTTTTTCTTCTTGAAAGCGTCTTCAACAACGATTTCCGTTTCGTAACACGCCAGCGGGTTAACCAAACAGCTTGCGCGCTTACCTTTGAAAACATTATCCAAGCAGGCTTGGTTACAGCCAATACACGTATTGATTAACTGAGATTTCTCTTGCTCCGCTTTGGCAACAAAATAAGGGTCAGCTAAGAAAGGGCGCGCCATTGAGACCATATCTGCTTGCCCAGATGAGAGAATACGTTCGGCATCGTCTGGGGTATTGATACGATTACAGGTGATAATAGGCACTGACACATGAGGTTTGACTTTCTCTGTCACCCACGTGAATGCCCCACGAGGAACCTGAGTGGCAATGGTCGGAATACGTGCTTCGTGCCAACCAATACCCGTGTTGATAATGGTTACGCCTGCTTCTTCTAACGCTTTCGCTAACTCAATTACATCCTCAAACGTGCTTCCTTGCTCGACCAAATCAAGCATTGAAAGACGGAAGATAATAATGAATTTTTCACCGACCGCTTTGCGTACCGCTTTAACGATTTCAACCGGGAAGCGCATACGTTTTTTATAACTGCCACCCCATTCGTCATATCGCATGTTGGTACGTTTACATAAGAATTGGTTAATCAAATAACCTTCAGAGCCCATCAGTTCAACACCATCATAGCCAGCTAGCTGAGCCAGCTCTGCACTATTAGCAAATGCTTCGATGGTATTTTTAATTTGGCGAGCACTCATTTCACTTGGGGCAAACTTCGCGATTGGCGCTTTCATGCCTGACGCACTTTGTGCGAATGGGTGCATTGCATAGCGCCCAGCATGAAGGATTTGCAGAGCGATCTTACCGCCATGTTTATGTACGGCTTCTGTCACAACCTTGTGTGCTTTAGCATGCTTAGGTTTACTGAACTCTGCACTCAAAGGATGTAATCGACCACGTAGATTGGGAGAGAAACCGCCCGTCACGATCAGACCTACACCGCCTTTTGCACGTTCTTCATAAAACGCGGCAAGCTTTTGTAGACCTTCTTTATGCTCTTCTAGGCCTGTGTGCATTGATCCCATCAGGACACGGTTTCGTAGTTGTGTAAAACCTAAGTCCAGTGGCTTTAACAAGTTCGGGTACATGGCAGACATCACTAAACATCCATTTTTATTGTTGTGGTCTGACCACAGTACGCCGCAAAAATCAAAAAATCAAACAGCCGTTTACATTTTTGCAACACACGTCAATCTCACGTTAAAATATGCCAATTGTTGAATTGCCGTGATAAGCTAAAAAAATTGTTATCTTTTGAGATCTTAGAGATAAGAACCCATACTTTGTAAGATTAGGGAATGACTATCTCGTTATGGAGACAAGATGAAAAAACTCTTCAAATTTATTGGTCTGATATTTAAGGGGATATGGAAAGCCATCACCTTTGTCAGACTTGCACTGGCAAACTTGATCTTCCTAGTGATGATTGCCGTTTTCTACTTTGCCTTTACCTACACGGGCGAAGGTCAACCTACCGTTGAAAAAGAATCCGCGCTGGTGATGAACCTGTCTGGCCCTATCGTAGAACAACGTCGCTATGTAAACCCGATGGATTCGATAGCTGGCTCAGTTCTTGGTAACGAAATCCCGAAAGAGAACGTGTTATTCGACATCGTCGATACCATTCGTTACGCGAAAGACGACCCGAAGATTTCCGGCTTAGTACTCGCACTCCGCGATATGCCAGAAACAAACTTGACGAAGCTTCGTTACATCGCAAAAGCACTCAATGAATTCAAAGCGTCAGGTAAACCTATTTATGCCGTTGGTGACTTTTACAACCAAAGCCAATACTACCTAGCAAGTTACGCAGACAAAGTTTATCTCGCTCCTGATGGCGGTGTACTGATTAAGGGTTACAGTTCTTACTCGATGTACTACAAAACATTGCTTGAGAAGCTAGACGTTTCAACACACGTGTTCCGCGTAGGTACCTATAAGTCTGCCATCGAGCCATTCATTCGCGATGATATGTCAGATGCAGCAAAAGAATCAGCAACACGTTGGATCACGCAGCTTTGGAGCGCTTTTGTGGACGATGTTGCCACTAACCGCAATATCGACGTGAAAGTTCTGAATCCGACGATGGACGAGTTGCTAGCTCAAATGAAATCCGTGGATGGTGATATTGCCCAATTGGCGAAAAAGTTAGGCTTGGTTGATGAACTCGCCACCCGTCAAGATATTCGTAAGTTGTTCGCCGAACAATTTGGCAGTGACGGTAAAGACAGCTATAACGCAGTGAGCTACTACGATTATCTTGTAACTATGCGTCCTGACCTGTCAATGCCAGAAAGTGATGTTGCTGTCGTTGTCGCTAGCGGCACAATTATGGATGGTCAGCAACCTCGTGGCACTATTGGTGGTGACACCGTTGCAAGCTTGCTTCGCCAAGCGCGTAACGATGACAAAGTAAAAGCTGTGGTACTTCGTGTAGATAGCCCAGGGGGGAGCGCATTTGCTTCAGAAGTTATTCGCAACGAAATCGAAGCGCTGAAAGAAGTTGGCAAACCTGTGGTTGTGTCCATGTCTAGCCTCGCGGCTTCAGGCGGTTACTGGATCTCTATGAGCGCCGATAAAATTGTAGCTCAACCAACAACGCTAACAGGTTCAATTGGTATCTTCAGTGTCATTACGACATTCGAGAAAGGCTTCAACAAAATTGGCATCAGCACTGATGGTGTTGGTACATCCCCATTCTCTGGTGAAGGTTTTACCACTGGTCTTTCTAAAGGCGCATCTGACGCATTCCAGCTTGGTATCGAGCATGGCTATAAGCGTTTCATTTCTTTAGTTGGTACTAATCGTGATATGTCACTAGAAGAAGTAGATAAGGTGGCGCAAGGTAGAGTGTGGACTGGGCAAGATGCGATGTCATTCGGTCTTGTGGACCAAATGGGTGATTTCGATGATGCCGTTAAGTTGGCAGCGCAGCTTGCTGACATCACTGACTACGGCATCTACTGGGTGGAAGAACCTCTATCACCTACCGAGCAGTTTATCCAAGAGTTCATGAACCAAGTGAAAGTGTCTCTAGGTATCGACGCTACAAGCTTTTTACCGAAGAGCCTTCAACCTATTGCTCAACAGTTCGAACAAGACGCAAGTATGCTACAAAGCTTCAACGATCCTAAAGGCCAATACGCATTCTGTTTAACTTGCCAAGTGCAATAGCACTCTGAATCATAGTCTAAAAGGGGCAGCTCTGTGCGAGATGCCCCTTTTTATTAGGTTTCATTCCGCTATAATCCCCGCCACTGTTCCCCTACATGAAAGTTAAATATAACGATGACTAGAAAACACATCTACATCGCTTACACTGGCGGTACCATCGGTATGCAGAAATCCGATGACCATGGTTACGTACCAGTAGCAGGTTTTATGGAAAAACAACTTGCTAGCATGCCAGAGTTTCACCGTCCAGAGATGCCAGATTATACGATCCATGAGTACGAGCCTCTGATCGACTCTTCTGATATGACTCCGGCAGACTGGCAGCAGATCGCCGATGACATCCGTGACAACTATGAAAAGTACGATGGTTTCGTGATCCTTCACGGTACCGATACTATGGCGTATACGGCATCTGCTCTGTCTTTCATGTTAGAAAACTTGGGCAAACCCGTTATCGTGACAGGCTCACAAATCCCGTTGGCGGAGTTACGTTCGGATGGTCAAGCGAACCTGCTAAACGCGCTACACATTGCGGCAAATTACCCAATCAACGAAGTCACATTATTCTTCAATAACCAGTTGATGCGCGGCAACCGTAGTACCAAGTCTCACGCAGATGGCTTTAATGCCTTTACTTCACCTAATCTACCTCCATTGCTGGAAGCGGGTATCAATATCCAAATCAGCAACAACATTACTGTGGGGGCAAAGCCAGAAGGTGAATTCAAAGTACATAACATCACACCACAGCCTATTGGCGTGATCACTATGTACCCAGGTATTTCGCACGAAGTAATTCGCAACACGCTACTTCAGCCTGTAAACGCGATGATCTTGCTGACGTTTGGGGTGGGCAATGCACCACAAAATCCAGAATTACTTGGCCATCTGAAAGAAGCATCTGAGCGCGGAGTCATCGTCGTGAACCTCACTCAATGTCTGGCGGGTAAAGTCAACATGGGTGGCTATGCAACAGGCTGTGCTCTTGCGGAGTCAGGTGTTATCAGCGGCTTTGATATGACGCCAGAAGCTGCGCTAGCAAAACTGCACTACTTGTTAAGCCAAGATCTGTCTTACGAACAAATCAAAGACAAGATGCAGGAAGTATTAAGAGGAGAAATGAGCCTGTAAACTCATTTCAAATGCTAAGCCCAACTTATGCGTTGGGCTTTTTGGGCGTAAATTTTAGTCTAAGTTTGGGTTCACTCTAACTATATCTGCCTCTTCTTGACAAAACTGCTTCTTAAGTTCTTGTTTCGACTTAAAACTTATTTCCCCACCTGCAGCAACCGTCATGTGCTGTGCTTCCGTATTGTGCTTAGATTGAAACAACATCACAGCTTGCATACATGAGTCTCGCTGCTCTTGAGAAAGTGGTGTACCCTCAGGCCATCTACCCGTTTCGACCGCATAAACCAAGCGATCATAGACTTCTGGGGTTATCGCGTTTAGTAATTGTTCTGCGTTCATCATGTACCTTTTTATTACATTTTCATCACAGAAAATAACCGGATACTAAACAGAGTCAAGACAACACAAATAAATTGGTGTAACGGATCACAAGCAAAATGATGAAACGTACAAATTGGCTAGTTGCAACCACCTTTTCTCTATTACTCACTGGCTGCTTTGAAGGAAACTTAACAACCGAAGAGCTGTGTGAAAAGAATCCTGAACTTCGTTGCGAACAGCTCAACATGAGTGATGGGCAGTGCCGTATTCCGCGTACCAATTTGGTATGGCACCGCTTTGAAGTAATGAAAGCCCCAACAGAAGCAAATAAAGTTCAAGAATATAAACTGGTTGCTGAGTACCGTAAATGCCTAGAACTCGCTTCTCAGATCACCCCTATCGACCAAAGTGCACTTAAAAGGCAACGCTTCAATGCTTTAGT
The DNA here is from genome assembly GCF_030248515.1 of Vibrio sp. D401a. Classification (NCBI taxonomy): domain Bacteria; kingdom Pseudomonadati; phylum Pseudomonadota; class Gammaproteobacteria; order Vibrionales; family Vibrionaceae; genus Vibrio; species Vibrio sp. D401a. The sequence continues at coordinate 27,174 of NZ_JAHGAI010000018.1, forward strand.
TAATAGCATCGATGAGCTAGAGCGCATTGTTAATGATTTACAATCCACATCAGATCCATCAACGCTATACTTTCTTTGGTCTCAAACTGGTGACAACAGCGCGAGGCGAAAATTCTTGCAAATGGAAGGAACAGCCGCATTAGATACTGCTGAATTGCAGTTCGCTTTAGCCACTTTTTACACGACTCGCGATCAAGAAAAGACTATCACTATCCTCGATAAGGCATTGTCTCTGACTCAAGACGGAAAAGTGAACCCTGAGATCCTCAAGTCTATGGCAAGTATCCATCAAGGTTTGAACAGAAAAGAGCGTGCTTACATTTGGACGATGGTAGCGAAGCGATTTGATGTGCAAGTCGCCTCTGAAAAAAACCTAAAAGTCATGTTTCACTTTTCCGATGCAAGTAAATATGACGAGCTTGACGATATAGCAGGTAAGGTCGCTAAAGCGATTGATAAAGGCCATTATCACCCAAGCCTCATTCCTACTAACCTTGAATAACTGCTTCACCAAGCTGAATAAGGTAATAATTAATTGAACAGAACACCCTTCTTAGGGTGTTCTTGCATTTGGGTAAGCAGCCACTCACTTGTTATGAATGAAAAATGAAAGGATGAAACATTCTTACATTATATAGTGCGACTATTGTTCTGATTTGTTGAAAATTAACGACACCGAGTTGACGCAGTAGCGTTCACCGGTAGACACCGGACCATCCTCAAAAACGTGACCTAGGTGGCTATCACATGCCGCACAACGTATCTCAGTTCGAACCATTCCGTGACTTAAGTCCTTCAAATAACGAATCGCATCATTATTTATTGGTGCATCAAAGCTCGGCCAACCACAGCCAGAATCATACTTGTTGTCGGACACAAAAAGAGGCGCATTACAGCAGGTACATGCATACACTCCGGTATCTTTGTTATGGAGCAGCTTGCCGCTAAATGGAGGTTCAGTACCTTGCTCACGACAGACATGATATTCCTCAACAGATAACTGCTCACGCCAGTACTCATCGGACTTCGTTACTTTTATTCCATCTTTCTTCACAGCATTCATTTCCTTCTTTCTTATTTTTGGCAATGACTTTTTGAGCAAAAAACTTGCTTCTCGTAACAGTTGTAGCACATACTTTCTCACCAGGACACCATGTGTAATTAATTTGATACGAGTACTTATCTCAAAAGTTATATTACGCCAACTGGAATGTAGAATAACTAGATAAAAGTTTAAAAAACGAGCATTTGCGAAGAATTGTTAAAAAAAGCGTCGCTTTTTTTTGACTTTAAACAAGTTAAGTCCGATTATCTGTTGCAGATGTTTACTGGATTCTGTAATTTTACTACCAGTTATCTTTAATCAGAAATTAAGTTGTGGAGCAACTATAATGACTATCAAAGTAGGTATTAACGGTTTTGGCCGTATCGGTCGTTTCGTATTCCGTGCAGCGCAAGAGCGCAACGACATCGAAGTTGTAGGTATTAACGACCTTATCGACGTAGATTACATGGCATACATGCTTAAGTACGACTCAACTCACGGCCGTTTCAACGGTACTGTTGAAGTTGAAGGCGGTAACCTAATCGTTAACGGTAAAACTGTACGTGTAACTGCTGAGCGCAACCCTGAAGATCTAAAATGGGATGCTATCGACGTTGACGTAGTAGCTGAAGCAACTGGTCTTTTCCTAACTGACGAGACTGCACGTAAGCACATCACTGCTGGTGCTAAGAAAGTTGTTCTAACTGGTCCTTCTAAAGACGCGACTCCAATGATCGTTATGGGTGTTAACCAAGACACTTACGCTGGTCAAGACATCGTTTCTAACGCTTCTTGTACTACTAACTGTCTAGCGCCTATCGCTAAAGTTCTTAACGACAAGTTCGGTATCGTATCTGGTCTTATGACTACAGTTCACGCTACTACAGCAACTCAAAAAACTGTTGACGGTCCTTCTGCTAAAGACTGGCGCGGTGGTCGTGGTGCTTCTCAGAACATCATCCCATCTTCAACTGGTGCTGCTAAAGCTGTAGGCGTTGTTCTTCCAGAACTAAACGGCAAACTAACTGGTATGGCTTTCCGCGTACCAACAGCTAACGTTTCTGTAGTTGACCTAACAGTTAACCTAGAGAAAGGCGCATCTTACGAAGCTATCTGTGCAGCAATGAAAGAAGCTTCTGAAGGCGAACTAAAAGGCGTTCTAGGCTACACTGAAGACCAAGTTGTTTCTCAAGACTTCATCGGCGAAGTTCAAACTTCAGTATTCGATGCTAAAGCTGGTATCGCTCTAACTGAAAACTTCGTTAAAGTTGTATCTTGGTACGACAACGAAATCGGTTACTCAAACAAAGTTCTAGACCTAATCGCTCACATCTCTAAGTAATTAGACAGTTAGCAATTAGCGAATAACTTCGTTAAAGAAAAGGCGGCTCTAGAGTCGCCTTTTTTGTATCTGGAATTTGAGAGAAGACAGACTCTGTTTTACATTTGATGTATGAAGTGTGTCGCGAAGTCTCTCCCCCAGCTATAGGAAACAGCACATGGATTTAAATACTCTCCCTGCCCTAACGGTTCTATCTGACAACGTGACAATCGTAGAAATCGATCAGGTTAAAGTCGTCCGCGTTATTCATGAGAAGGCTACTGCAGGCATCGCACTACACGGCGGTCATGTCGTATCGTTTACACCAGCAGGCCAAGAAGATCTGATCTGGATGAGCGAAAAAGCAATCTTTGATGGTAAAGCGGCACTGCGTGGTGGCATTCCAGTTTGTTGGCCTTGGTTTGGCCGCGTTGCTGCGCCAGCACATGGATTTGCACGCACTGCAGAATGGGAATTAGTTGAACACCGTGAGAACGACAATGGCGTGATCGTTGAACTGGCTCTGTTCCCAACTGAAGAAATTCACGATATCTGGCCACACATGTTCGATGCTCGCCTAGTTGTTGAAATCAGCGACGAGCTAAAAGTGACATTGAAAGTCATGAACATCGATGATGAAGAGTGGACATTCTCTGGCGCGCTGCACACTTACCTAAATGTCGGTGACATCAACCAAGCACAAACAACAGGTATGGGTCCTGAATACATCGATAGCCTAAAAGCAGGTGAAATCTGCAAAGGTGGCGAAGTTCTTCAGCTAACCGATACTATTGACCGTGTTTACACTCAACCAGAAGCGCAAATTTTGGTGAAAGATCCAGTATTAGGCCGCACATTGAGCGTAGAGAACCAAGGTCATAACTCGGCAGTATTGTGGAACCCTTGGGCAGAGGGCGCGCAAGGCATGGGTGATATGGCTGACAACGGTTACCAAACCATGATGTGTGTTGAGTCGACGGTTCACGCTCCAAGTATCGAGCAAGGCAAAACGCTTCAACCTGGCGAGACACATGAGCTTATCACTGTGATTTCTGCGCAGTAATCCAATTTTAAAGGCCGGTTCACCCGGCCTTTTTTACAGTTCCATACTAAGACCAATCAAAGCGAATTGAGACGATGGAGCAACCATGAAATACCACATTTATTCAATATCACTTCTTACAAGCTTATTGTTTGGCTGTGCTAGCTCTGAGGTCTTGTTACACGCAGAGAAAAACGTCTTCGAATACAAGCAGTTGTCACCGACACAATTTCAAGTCTATTGCCCAACCGGAATTTGCCGCTTCCAAGTCTCCGCGGACGAGAAAACGGCAGTAAGCATTGAGATGTTCTACGGAGAAGGCAAACCGTTCAAGAAGATTGAGGGGCTTACCTACGACAATCAAAATCAATACCCAGCGTCGAATGCTTTTACTCTTCCCGTAGAGTCAGGCAACGAGAGGCTATCCGTGCAAGTTATCGACTATTACAGATAACCTCTCTCCATTATCGTTCGGAATAATGAATAATAGACTCTCGATAAAGCGAAAGCAGTGTATCGCTTTTCACACCGACGCCAACGTTTTGCGCAGAGAAAGCGCTCCACTCATCGTGCATGTATTTGCGTTGGTCGGTTTTCTGAATCGTCATCCCTTCGGCAGGTCCATCAGTCACTACTCGGACGGCACCACTGCGCAAAGTAAACAGCTCAGGATCAATGACATACGCAATCGCAGAAGGGTCATGGACATGGCAACCATCCAATCCAACCTTCTCGGAGTAAAACTTCAAATAGTAGCGGCTCACATCCCAAATGAACTGCCCCACTTCTCCCGCATCCTCTCGCAGTTGGTCTAGGTATTGCCCCGTAAAGAAGCTCTCTTCCGTAACATCCAAGCCGATGATGACGACCGGCCACGAAGCCGTGAATACCTTATCTGCGGCATGAGGGTCGTCATGAATGTTTGCTTCCGCAAATGGCGTAACATTGCCTCGATGATCGTTCTCACCAAAAGCGCCGCCCATTACAACCACTTCCTTAACCAAGTTAACGATTTCTGGGTCTGCTTCCAAAGCGAGCGCAAGGTTAGTTAAAGGGCCCACGGCCACCAAGGTGATTTCTCCCGGTTCTGCTCTAACGCTGTCGATGATGAACTGATAGGCAGGCGTATCAATGGCACTTACATCCAGTGCGCTCGGCGCCTTCACATCACCAAAGCCAGCTTCCCCGTGTACGACAACTGTTGCTCCAACCGGCGCTTTTACTAAAGGCTTATCCGCACCTTTCGCAACCAATGCTTTCATACCAAACTTCTGTTTTAGGTAAAGGGCGTTTTGTGTCGCGTTGTCTATCGTTGCATTACCATAAACGGTTGTAATGGCCATAAGGTCGATATCAGGATGGGCTTCAGCAAAAAGAATGGCCATCGCATCATCGATGCCAGGATCTGTGTCTAGGATGATTTTCTTTGTCATAACAGCTTCTATTAAACGCTTGGAAAGCCCCAACAATACCTATAAAAAACAAGGATAAACGTGACCAAAGCCGAAGGTATGAGCTTTCTTTTTCTCACCATGCTAACCGACGAATTGAATGAATACAAAAAGATCGCTATCCAGAGTGGCGATTCATCCGTTCTTTCTGAAATAAACTGAGCAATCAAGCGGTCATTTCCTATCTAAGCTATTGGTTGCTCTTATTTTTTGACAATTAACTTAATAAATATCAAAAAAACTCGTCATATAAATCGCTAGCATGCCGATACAACATTTATAACATCTATCAATAATCAGGAAAGACACTACATGCTAGACAAATATCGGAATCAAAGTGTTGGTTTCCAGCTCAAACTGGTCATCACACTGTGTCTGCTTATTGCATTTTCAAGCATTGCTGCGCTTGTTTATCAAAACGCTTCAAACGTACTTTTAGAAAACACGCTGAAAGAACATCAATCTAAAGTGGAATCGATGGCAAAAACCATTGCAGGCCAGTTCAATGCTTATCTGCACACGGCAGAAGTTTTAGAATCAACATTCCGTAATGGTTATTTAGCGGGCGTCTATGTCGAGAGTTACAACGTCGACTTTCAAGGTCACCAAGTACCAAACATCACCCAATACAGCGAAAGCTTGATTGGTGACACTAAGTTAGTTGATAGCTTCACTCGTGACACTGGTGCTGTTGCGACCCTGTTTGCTCCAATGGGCAACGACTTCATTCGCGTCGCTACTTCACTAAAAGATCCTCAAGGTAAGAGAGCGCTTGGCACTACATTAGGGCTTAACCACCCCGGTTACCAAAAGCTTAAAAACGGCCAGCCTTACTATGCGCAAATCAAACTTTATGGTGAGCGCTACATCACCTACTACGCACCTTTAAAAGACGCGAATGGTAAGGTCAACGGTATCTCTTTCATTGGCTTACCTGTTGAGCGCGCGACCCAAGATCTATTCAGCTCGCTACAAAGCGTAAAATGGGGCGACACTGGTTACACCATCATTCTGGATAACGAAAAAGACAACCAAGGTCATTACCTTCTTCACCCAAAACACGAAGAGAGCGATCCACCGATTCAAGAAGTGTCTGACTACAACGGCAATAAGCCTTTCTACCAACTTTTCGAACAGGACAGTGGCTTAATTCGATACCCATTTGAATATCAAGGCACCGTGGGTGAAAAGTACCTAGTTTACACTCAAGTACCAGGTTGGAACTGGAAACTCTTAGGTGGCACTTTCATCAATGAAGTCACCAAAGGCAGCCAAGCTTTACTTCAACTGATTGCGACAATTTCTCTCATTGTGGCAGCGGCCACTTTTGTGGTGCTTACGCTTGTACTCAACCGAACGCTAAATCCACTCACCGTTTTGAATGGCTACATGAACCGTTTGGCAAAAGGTGAAGTGAGTATTGATATTCCTGCGTCAGGTAAAGCATCGAAAAACGAAATCATTAACTTGAACAACGGCGTTGCTAATATGGCGGGACAACTGAACGAGTTAGTTGGTCAGATTCGTTCGACCAGCGACCAAGTTGAAAGCAACTCGACCAGCGTTGTTGATGATGCCAACCGCAATCTTATGCAATCAGACTTACAGCAAGAGCAAGTAGAACAAGTTGTTACGGCCATTGAAGAAATGGCATCCTCAGCTCAATCTGTTGCACAGCAAGTGGAACAGATTGCCGTAAACGTTCGCTCTGCGAACACCGACAGCCAATCTGGCTTGGAAGTTGTCGAAGGTGTCTGCATCGATGTCGCACAATTGAATGACCAACTTGATCAATCGGCAGCAGCCATCGAACAAGTAAACAATGACAGTGAAAGCATTCAAACCGTCACTAAGATGATTGATGAGATTGCAGAGCAAACCAACCTCCTCGCACTCAATGCCGCAATTGAAGCCGCGCGGGCTGGCGAACAAGGTCGTGGTTTTGCCGTAGTTGCTGATGAAGTTCGTACCCTAGCCCACCGAACACAGACTTCCGTTAAAGACGTTGTCGAGATCATTGAAAAGCTAAAAGGCTCAACCAGTAATGCGGTCTCCATGATGAACGAAAGCCAGCAAAATGCGAATAAAGTACTCGATAAGGCGCAAGAAGCTGGTACGGCACTTGAAGCTATAGCAGGACAAGTTCAATCCATCGCCTCTCAAGCCGATGCCATTGCCGCAACGTCAGAAGAGCAAGCTCAAGTTTCACAAGAAATCGCTGCTAACGCTCACTCTATCAGTGAACTCAACCGCGAAAGCCGTGACACCAGCGCTAAAACGTCACAAAGCGCTACTGAACTACAGCAGCAAGCTCAGAACTTGAAGCAACAAGTGGATTTCTTCCACTAAGCACTCGTTAGCAAAACCGTTCAAAAGAGCCGATATATTCGGCTCTTTTTCTTTCGCTTGCCGCATCCCTTTTTGATAGAATCTGCCGCCCTACTATTTGTCCAGAGATCGTCATGAACTATCAATGCCCTCTATGTCATCAAGCTCTTACGCTCACAGCAAAGACGTTTAAATGTGATAACAATCATCAATTCGATCTAGCCAAAGAAGGCTACGTGAATCTGATGCCTGCTCACCATAAACGCTCAAAAGATCCAGGTGATAACAAAGAGATGATGCAGGCTCGTCGTCGTTTTTTAGAAGGTAACCATTACGATCCAATGCGACAAGAAGTGGCTCGCCTATGTGCAAAATACGCTGAGGGCACTGACCACCAGCTTTTGGATATTGGCTGTGGTGAAGGCTACTACACTGACCAAGTTCAGCAATCTCTGCACGCTCAAAATGAAGCGGCCAATGTATACGGTTTGGACATCTCTAAAGTAGCGATTCGTTACGCATCTAAGCGCTACCCGAACTGTGATTTCAGCGTGGCATCTAGCCACCGTCTACCATTTTCCGAGCAATCTCTCGATGCGGTTTTACGTATCTACGCGCCATGTAAGGCAGAAGAACTGCAGCGCGTCATCAAGGATAATGGCGTCGTCATTACTGTCACTCCTGCGGGTCGTCACCTGTATCAATTCCGTGAACGTATCTATCAAGAAGTGCGCCTACATAATGAAGAGCCTGAGAGCATTGACGGGTTTGAATTAGAGCATCAGCAAAAGCTCAACTACACCATGGACTTAAAAGACGGCGTAGCATTTGACCTACTACAAATGACCCCATTTGCATGGAAAGCCAGCGATGAACTTCGCGAAGAATTAAAGTCATCTACACTTTTCCAATGTGAGGCTGACTTTATGCTGCGCGTTTATCGAAAGAAAGCAGCTCAATCAAGCAAAGAACAATAGATTGTAATGTAAATTATTCTCATTAGCATTGATTCATCTGCCAGCCTCCATTAATATCACTCGGACATTTTTGGAGGCTTTTTAATGCGCTTTACTACATTGAGTCTGATTTTTGCAGGCTTGCTCACTGGCTGTGTATCTAACACACCAACAACTCCTAACGTTACTGAAAATAACGTATCCAGTTTCTATGACTACCAACTTCATGATCCATCCGGTGAAGTTATCTCCGTCAATCAACTGCCCTCTGAACTACAGCAAGCTGACGTAATTTTAATTGGTGAATGGCATACACATGCAGGTGTCCACCGATTTCAGACCGACATGCTAAAGCAGTTATCTTCTGCTAACCGCCCCCTTGCTCTTTCAATGGAACAGGTCACACGCGACAAGCAAGTAATCTTGGATTCGTACCTAAACGGCGAAATCGGCGAGCAGTACTTCATGAAGCAAAGTAATGCTTGGCCAAATTACGAAAGTGACTACCGCCCATTGGTGGAGCTTGCTAAGCAAGCGGAGATTCCTGTGATCGCATCAAATGCGCCAAAAGACATTGTGCGTTGTATTGGACGCCAAGGTATCGACTACCTAGATAAGCTCGATTCTGACGAGCGCAGTTTTGTTGCAAATGAAGTCAACACCGCAAACAGCCCATACAAAGAAAAGTTCATGGCATCCATGCACCATGGCAAGCCAGAACAGACCGAGAAGCAATACGCAGCTCAGGTTACATGGGACGAGACCATGGCGGAGTCCATCGTAAAATACTTAGAAAAACACCCAGGGGCTCAAGTGGTTCATGTTGCGGGTAAATTCCACACCGAAGGTGGTTTAGGCACAGCAACATCTATCTTGAATCGCAACCCAAATTTAAACGTCGCAGTTATTACGCCTACTGCGGACATTACGTCTGATGGTTCTGATTACCAACTTGAGGTCCTTGATCCACCAGTACGCTACGTACAAGACGCGAATCGTATGGCGGCGTACAAACACCTCACGAAACGAAACAACGACCTTCAATGTAAGTAATCCGAAATACCTTACAATCGATAAAGAAAAATAGGTCTGCTTTTTGCTTTAATTTCTGGGTATAAACCAGAGGCGGCAAAAGCAGACCTATTTTTTGTTTGATTGATTCAAGAATTATCCATTGCCGCCGATATAGAAATAACTGCTTTTTACCTGCACTCATAGAAGGAGTGCTGTTGTTCGAAGGGGTAACAGATGAATCCAGTAGGAAGCAACTCGGTCAATGCATATTCCAGTCAGCCAGCTAAGATACAAGCTAACAAAGTTGCTGGTAGTGATGATGCGCCTAAACCATTGCAAATAGAGAAAAATAAGGTGACCTTGTCTGATGAAGGCAAAGCCTTGTTAGCCGCGCTGCAAGACATCGACCAAAATGGCCACGAAGTCAAAGCTGAAAACAAAACCGTGGGAGACAAAGTTGAGTCATTCGCCCATGGTGCGTTAGGCATGGATCATCCGGATAAGATTAAAGAAGAAGAGGATGACTCTTACTCTGCGGGTCAATACCTTTCAGCAGCACTCACCGTTGGTGGAATCATCTTAGCGCTTGTTTAGCTTTTTTGGATAATGCTTAAAATCCACCCAAAAATCAAAAGATTAAACAAGAGTTTCTTTCGTTACGACAAGTAACCTCATTTGAACGCGTTTTTTGTCCAAGTCCATAATGGTCAACGATTCATTATTGGACGATGGACTATGAAAAAGGCTTTTCAATCTTGCCCTTCTTCAACTCAATTTTTCCATTTTCCTATTAAGTACGGTCGATAAGTTCGCGCCCGACGAATCCCAAATTTCACTGAATTATCTCGATTATGCTGCTGCGTAAGGCGAGTTCTGTTTGCTGTTCATCATTTGTCTTTAGAAGGGCAAGAGGAGTTGCCACTCTATTCAGACAACATGGTAAGAGCAAAACTGGCCAAACTTGGTTCAGAAAAGGCTTCCATGCCTTCCTCAATCGAGTTTGCTCATCGTGGCCCAAAGTACTGCTTACGCGGTGTAACTTTAGCTCATGACTTTCAACTCCTAAACGTAATTCAAAGCTCACTTCGGTGAGCTTTTTTTATTGTCACCCTAGAACATCGCAATGACTTTCATATGAATCTTTTATTACTGTAGTATTTCCTTCATCAATCCTTGTTGTAATGCCAGCGCTTTTATAAATAAGGAATATACAATGAAGCACTTAGTGACCCCAATCGTAACCGCAATGGCGGCTTCGACGCTCTCTTTCAATGCCCTATCGGCAGAAATCAAAAACGTTATCTTGATGATTGGTGACGGCATGGGCCCTCAACAAGTTGGTCTGCTAGAAACCTACGCGAACCACGCACCAAACTCAATTTACCAAGGTGAAACCACCGCGCTCTATAAACTCGCCCAAGAAGGTGTTATCGGCTCCTCTTTGACAAACCCTGAAGACGCCATTGTTGTAGATTCAGCCTGTTCTGCGACCATGCTTGCGACGGGTATCCCCACCGCTTCTGAAGTGATTGGTATCGATAGCCAAGGCAACCATGTCGAAACTATTTTGGAAAAAGCAAAATCAAAAGGTAAGGCAACGGGCTTAGTATCGGATACCCGAATGACGCACGCCACTCCCGCGGCTTTTGCCTCGCACCAGCCTCATCGCTCACTTGAGAACAACATTGCGGTCGACATGCTAGAAACTGGCGTTGATGTGATGCTTTCTGGTGGCCTTCGTCACTGGATTCCAAAATCAACCAACGACAAAGGCGATACCTACAAGCAACTTGAGAAGCTCACTCAAGGTGATGTTTACCTAAAATCGAAGCGCAAAGATGAACGTAACTTACTCACCGAAGCGCAGCAGCAGGGTTACAGCTTAGCATTCAACCGCAACATGCTTGAGAAAGCCAAAGGCGACAAAGTACTCGGCCTATTTGCTTACTCAGGAATGAATGATGGCATTGCCTACAGCCAGAGTAAAAATGATCCAAAACGAAGCCAACCTTCTCTCAAAGAGATGACCGAGAAGGCGTTAGATGTACTTTCAAAAGACAAAGACGGCTTCTTCTTGATGGTAGAAGGCGGACAAATTGACTGGGCAGGTCACAGCAACGATGCTGGCACCATGCTGCATGAGTTGATCAAGTTCGATGAAGCTGTAAATTCCGTTTATGAATGGGCAAAAAACCGTGAGGATACGCTAGTGATCGTCACCGCTGACCATGAAACCGGTTCTTTTGGTTTTAGCTACTCTTCAGCCAATCTTCCTAAGCCTGAAAAGCGTAGTGGCGAAGCCTTCGCGAAGCGTGATTACGCACCAAACTTCAACTTTGGTCAGTTTGATATTCTCGATGGCCTCTACAATCAAAAGCAAAGCTACTACGGCATGATCAGCGAGTTCCAAAAACTTGATAAAGCGCAGCAAACCCCTGAAAAGCTGGCTGACATTGTGAACGCCAGCAGCGATTTCTCTATTACTCCAGAGCAAGCAGAACGCGTACTAGCAAGTCAACCTAACCCGTACCGCTTAGCTAGCCATAAGTACTTGAAAGAAGAAACTGTCCCAGCCATTAACGACTTTGATGCATTTTTCCCATACAACGACAGGGGTAACTTGCTAGCTCGTGAACAAGCCACTAAACAAAATACCGTTTGGGGAACAGGCACACACACGCATACACCAGTCAATGTGTTCGCTTGGGGACCAGCGGGTACCATTCTGCCAGTATCGAAGATAATGCATCACTCACAACTTGGTGAATACCTTATCCAGCAAATCAAATAATCCATGCTCCGCACTGACTACATTGGTGCACTTCCACGCCCTCCTTTGAGGGCGTTTTTTGTATTCAAAACGGTTGACGCTTCGCTTCTCAAGCTCCAATATCTTCGGTTCATTTGTAAAACGAACAACATCACATGTGCGAAATATTTGCTAAACAACCCCAAGAAAATTATCAGTTTATCACCCGCTCTATCCGCATTGATGGCCATGCCACCAGCGTAAAACTAGAATCGAGCTTTTGGTTGATTCTTGAAGAGATTGCTTCCGCGCAAGAGATGACGGTGCCTAAGTTCATCAGTACTGTTTACCAAGAAGCGTTAAAGCACAATGGTGAGGTCAACAATTTCGCTTCCCTGCTACGTTGTGCTTGCCTTACTTACGCACGCCAACCTCAAGCAACGATTGAAAGCGCGCTCAGCGAACTTAACTAAGTCCCTATTTGATTGTCGTACTTGAGTACTACCTATTGTTCCCGAAAAATGACTAGTCTGGGCGCACTAATAAGGAGTACTCATGACAAAAATGATTCATACCATGATCCGCGTAAGCGATCTCGAGCGTTCTCTTAAGTTTTACAGCAATGCACTTGAGCTAGAAATCAAAGACCAATATATCTTCGACGGGTTTTCTCTTACCTATTTGGCCAACCCAGAAACGGGCTTCGAACTCGAACTTACCCACAACCATGATCAGAGCGAGCCGTATACTCATGGTACTGGTTACGGCCACCTCGCTGTCAGTGTCGAAGATATCGAGGCCGCCCATCAACGCCTAAAGAACTTAGACATAGAGGCGAGCGACATTAAAGCGTTTGATCACCAACAAAAGCACCTAGCGACATTCTTCTTTATTACCGATCCAGACGGCTACAAGATTGAGTTCTTGCAACGTCAAGGTCGTTACCTATAAAAACGAAATCTTTCATAACGACAAAGAAGTGAACACGACAATGATTCATTTAACGGCTGCATTTCATGCTAAAACAGACTCTATTTCGCAACTCAAGCAAGCGCTAAAAGGCATGCTAGAACCTACTCGTAATGAGCCGGGTTGCCTGCGTTACCAACTGTTCCAAGATAAAAACGACCCAAGCCAGTTCTTGTTTCAAGAGCAGTTTGCAGACCAAACCGCGTTTGACTCACATTGCAACACGGCGCACTTTCAAGCCCTATTGAAGGAGATTGAAGACTTACTGGTTAGCGAGCCTAAAGTGACTTTCTTCGACCAGATCTAAATCTCGACAGCAATACCAAGAAAAACGCCAATAAAAAGGCGCTCATTGAGCGCCTTTGTTGTTATCTGTTAAAGAGGAGGTGTCTACGACTCTTTCTTTTCCACCATGTGTAAGTGTACGTCTTGTTGCGGGAATGGAATCGAAATGCCTTCACGATCGAAGCGCAGTTTCACTTCCTTGGTTACATCCCAATATACATCCCAGTAATCATCGGTTTTCACCCAAGGACGAACAATGAAATCAACTGAAGATGTATTTAAGGTGTGTACCTTGATATTGGGTTCAGGTGAACGAAGTACCGAAGGGTGCGACGTAACAATATCATTTAGCACTTCTTCTGCTTTGAGCAGATCATCGGCATAGCCGATACCAAAAATCATATCAACACGACGAATGCGCTCATGGGTGACGTTTTTGATCACATCTCCCCAAATTTTGCTATTTGGTACGATAATGATTTGGTTGTCGAAGGTACGAATTGTGGTGTTCACTAAGCTCATATGGCTTACCTTTCCATCTACCCCACCAGCATAAACAAAATCGCCAACATCAAACGGACGGTAAATAAGTAACATCATACCCGCCGCAAAGTTCGACAACGTATCTTGCAGCGCAAAACCGATAATCACACCCGCGATACCAAAACCCGTCAAAATTGGCGCTAGGTTGAGACCTATTTGAGATAAGCCGACCATGATACCAATCACCCAAACGGCTTTACCTGACATTGAGATAAAGAAGTCTTGCATTAGGTGAGAGAGTTTTAAGTTTTTCGAAGCAACGGTTTTACTCACCACTTTGCGAGTTAGCTTGGCTAAGGCACGGGCAATAATGAGAATTAACGCAAATACGAACAGCTGGAAGATATGTTGAGGCGCATTATCAGCTAGCCAATCTACCGCTGAGTTTGACCAGTGGCTCACGATGGAGAGCACCACTTTGGTGTTGAGTAGATCGTGGGTAATGCTCCCCGTCACTTCGAAAATCTGACGCTTATATTCAGAGGTTTCTAAACCAACTTTATCACCAATGGAAATCAGTTTTCGCAAGCTGTCCGTTGCAATACCAAGTCTCTGCTTAAGTATTAATTGGCTTAGTTGTAGCGATGCCTTCTCTGATTCAGGGCTTGAAGACAACTGAGAGGCAATGACACCACTTTGTTGATTCAAGTATTCAATCGAAGCCGAAAGTATGCGCATTCGCTTATCGACTCCTTCTTTAAGCTCCAATTCTGCATCTTGATCTTGGATATTGAGCTTTTTCAACCAAGTCAGGTTTTGCCAGCTCGAGTCATAGCTTGCATCAAGATATTGCTGCAACTCTCGATAGCTATTGATCAAAGAGAGTTTGTCTTCATCCTTAGCCTTATTGATTTCCACCAAAAGTGTTTTGATTTTCTCATCTAAATAAGCAGTCGCACCTACAGAGTACTTCTCTTGCGTTCTCACTAACTCAAGCAGTTTGCTATGAGGAATCGATTCATGGTCGATGGCAGTTGCTAATCGGCTTCTTAATTCTTCGTTTTTCTGGAAAAGCTGCAGTTGTAGTGCATCGCGCTCATCACCACTCGCTTGTTTCAGGGTTTCAGACAAATCGATAATGTCTGTGTTGATGCGATCAATCGCTTGCTCCGCAGCAGAAACCTTTGGGACTTCTGCTTCACTCTCTGTTGCCTGCGCAATAAAAGTGCTCAGAGAAGCCATGACTATTGTCAATATAAATAACAAGGAAGCGAAACGCACCTTAAGGGGAGATAGAAACGCCATTATTACCTCATTCGAAAACGTGATTCCGTTCTTAGAGTCCAATTTTGACTCAAAGAGACTCAAACACCTGAAATTATAGTTCTTAAGTTTACAACACGGCTTTAAATGTCGAACAGCATTTCGTTACTCATATGTCAAAGTTCATAGCACGGCTTCAAAATATTCCCCATCCCACTTAAATAGAATGAACTATGATTTAGTCGTATCCGTGTAACTTCAACTTATGTAAGGGAGAATTATGGGTGTTCTATCGTGGATTATTCTTGGCTTGATTGCAGGCGCGTTAGCAAAATGGCTAATGCCCGGTAAGGATGGTGGTGGATGGATTGCAACCATGCTACTCGGTATCGCTGGTGCATTCGTGGGCGGTTTTTTAGGAAGCTTTGTCGGACTTGGTGGCGCAAATGGGATCAATATCGGCAGTATCATCACAGCGACACTGGGGGCTTTCGTCCTGCTGTTTGTCTATAACCGTTTCTTGAGAAACTAAGCTCCTTTTTCTCTTGCCCATAGCGAACAAGCCTCCCATATACTTGAGAGGCTTGGTTAAATTTGGTTACGAACGATTAGGGTGGTTCAAAATATGGTCTTCCCAGTCCACCACATCAATCTCGTAAACGACTTTGTTGCGTACACTCTCACCAGCCGCATGCATAGCTGACTTAGAACCCGTAATCAAAGGGTGCCATTCTGGCAACGATTGCTTCTCTGCGAGCAGACGGTATGCACAGGTATGAGGTAACCATGTGAAATCATCAATGTCTTCACGCGTGAGCTTGGTACACTCTTCACCTGATGTGAAACGGTTCGGATAGTCTTTACAAGAACAGGTTTTACTGTTCAACCAACTACACGCAACGTTGGTATAGTAGATTTCGTCAGTATCTTCATCCATTAGCTTGTGCAAGCAGCACTTACCACAACCATCACAGAGAGATTCCCATTCTTCTTCTGTCATGTGCTCTAACGATTTACTTTGCCAAAATGGAGTGCTCATACGCTTACTACTTATGTTTTGAATGGGAATGAATAGGGTGCGTTTTATACTCCTCTAGCGGCAAAAGTTCAAGTTTTGCTAACTACTCAAAGATAAGGCAAACAGGTAACCAGCTGATTTTAATCATTAACATAAAGGACAGTTCAATTAGATGAAGGGAATTTAGTTGGAATGCTTCCAATCTGGCGAGAAATGTCCATAATGCCCCCTTATTTTTTACGAGGGCTTATAAATGGAATGTCGATTGGGCTGCGGGGCGTGTTGTATCGCACCAAGTATCTCTTCTCCGATTCCTGGCATGCCAAAGGGCAAACCAGCTGGAGAGCGCTGTATTCAATTGAATGATGACAACCTATGTAAGCTTTTCGGAAAACCTGAACGCCCAAAAGTTTGCCACGACTTTAAACCTTGCCCGGTCGTGTGTGGCAAAACCAATCAAGAAGCGATCAATAATATTACAGAGCTCGAGCTACTGACTTAATCGTTGCTGCCCAGCTCTCGAAGGTAAAGGTAAATCGTATCGCGTGAAATACCGAGATGATTTGCCACCATCAATACCGCATCTTTGTACTTGAAAATGCCTAAGCCCTGTAAACGCGTCACCAGCTCTCGGTTACGTTTTGAAGGTGAAATCGCCTCGTTAGCCCACACTTCCGACTGCACTGTCTCAATGGTGCTGATGATGGTTTCATCGATATTACGTGCGAACGTTTCCGGCGAACGAGCATTCCCCGAACAACAATCATTTTGCTGAACCGGCATAATCGACCTTAAGAAATCCTGCATCGGTACGTCCATATCCACGTTAATGCACAGCAAACCAATTGGCTTGTTTTTTGGGTTGCGGACAATAGTGGTGATTGAATGCAGAGTCTTGCCACTCGCCGTTTTGGTTACGTACGAATCCGAAACGTCGTTGCCTTCAAGTAGTTTCATTCTTGCTAAGTTGGTAATCGGTGCACCTTCTCCACGTTCAGTAACATGGCCATTGGCAATTTTGATGATTTCCGGTGCTTCCGCATCAAGACTGTGAAGGACGACTTCGGTATGCTCACCGTACATGCGAGCAATACCATCTACGACGTTCTTCATTGAATTCAAAATATCTAAGTCACTTTTGGTGAGTTTCTTAAGTTGCAATGTTACTTCCCTTAGCAAAAACGTTGAGGCTAGGCCGACATAATATCGATTATAGATTTGTCAGTATATGGCATACCAAGTCTAACCATTGAACCTACATTTCTTATCGTTTGTTCAACTTCATCGCCTACTATACCTTGATTCTTCACGCTGTGGTTACCCATCGCCATCAAATATGAGCGTACCGCGGTGGTAGAGGAAGTGCAGACTTTCATCGCGCAGGATGATTTCGCCCCATCACATACCATGCCCGAACTGTCGCTAATTACGTTCTGAATCGCATAACATGACTGTTCAAACGAGCCGCCTGCCAAATACACTAACGCCATGGATGCCGCCGCGCTGGTTACAGTGTTGCCACAGAAAGCAGACAATGGTGGGTAGTAGGATTTGATATAAATCGCGCCAAGATGACTCATTATCAATGCGCGTGCTAGCTGCTCTTCACTGCTTTGGAACGCTTCTGCAGCAATAACGACAGGAACCGTTGCTGCGATACCTTGGTTTCCACTGCCAAAGTTGCTCATAGCAGGCAGTGTCGCACCACCCATTCGAGCATCGGATGCCGCAGACGTCATCATCTGAATTCGGCTCATCAAATCATTGCCAAGCAAACCTTGATCGATGTTGCCTTTCAGCGTTCTTCCTATCTCCAAACCGTAACCGCGATCGATCCCTTCTTGCGCCAAAGAACTATTTAACTCCGCCGCTTTTAGAATAAATTTGATGTCTTCAAAAGGCGCTTGAAGTGCAAATTCGTAGATTTGTTTAATCGAGATATCGACGCCTTCGCAAATCGATCCTGTTGCAACACGCTGTTGCTGAGGTGCATCAAACGTCACTTCACCGTTACGAGTAATCTGAATAATGTTGGTATGTCCGCCACTGATCGTCACTGAAACGACTTCATCCCCAGCTGTCATAGTCACGCTGCAAAAGATAAATTCTTGTGTGTCGATACGTGCAACACTAACACGCTCTTGATCGATCAGTTGCTGGGCGGCAGTTACGTCGTCTTGATTAATTTTGGCAAGAACCTCAAGTTCTGCATTAGGATCTCCTGCCAACGCACCAACTGACGCAGCGATCTTAAGACCAATTTTCCCGGTTCCGGGAACATAAACTCCCATCGAGTTTTTAAATAAATTGTCAGAGACACGAACTTCAATCCTGTCTGGGGTCTGGCTTCCAAGCTCACGCTTTGCAACTGCTGCCGCATATGCAGCAGCAATGGGTTCTGTACATCCGAGCGCAGGTTTTACGACTTGCTTAATGATTTGGATATATTGGTTCCATTGCTGATTCATGCTTTTTTCTCCGTATTACTTCTTGCAAGCAATCGCTTCAACTTCAATCAACACACCTAGCGGAAGATCTTTCACCGCAAAGCAGCTGCGTGCAGGGCAATCTTTATTGAAAAACTCTGCATACACTTTATTGAATTCAGCAAAATCACTGATGTTTGCTAGGTAGCAAGTTGTTTTTAAAACAGTATCAATACTACCGCCACCCGCTTCTAAGACGTGTTTCAAGTTCGTCAAAGATTGATGGCTCTGAGCAGTAATGCCGCCCTCAACCACTTTGCCTATCGCGCTATCAACAGGAAGCTGACCAGAAGTAAAAATCAAGTCACCATAAGCGGTACCGTGTGAATAAGGGCCAATAGCGGCTGGAGCGTGCTCTGAAGCGATCAATTCTTTCATGTTAATCCTCACATAATTTTTAGTTTTAATCTAAAAGCTCTTAAGTAAGCTGTCATTTCAAAGCTATTCTTTCAACTAAATGCGAATACAACAACTACCTCAGATCACATAAATCGATCTTTTTTCAGATTTTATTGAGTATTTTTGTCGAGATCTCAAATTCATCTGAATTTTCCACAAAAAAATTGTTGCTAAAGTTTTTCTCAAATAGATTTGAGAAAAATTCATACAAACAAAGAGAAAACGACAATGAGCGTTACTGTTCCTACACAAACTCTTCCAATAACAAATGAACCGCCTCACGTTAAAGCTGGCATGACGGCAGAAGAATGGAGAGCCGCAACTAAGTTTGATAGCACCGACTGGGGTTGGGTTATCATGAGTATCGGTATGGCTATCGGTGCAGGTATTGTGTTCCTCCCCGTTAAGGTTGGCGTGCTTGGCCTATGGGTGTTCCTAGCCTCTGCAGTAATTGGCTACCCTGCAATGTATCTATTCCAACGCCTCTTCATCAATACCTTATCCACTTCACCAAAATGCCAAGATTACGCAGGTGTCATCTCCGGTTACCTAGGTAATAAATGGGGAGCATTATTAGGCATGCTCTACTTCATCATGTTGGTGATCTGGGTATTTGTCTATTCCACTGCGATCAACAACGATTCAGCTTCCTTCCTACATAGTTTTGGCGTAACCAAAGGGCTATTGTCAGAAAATCCGCTGTACGGTCTAGCTTTGGTTTGTGCTTTGGTAGCCATCGCTTCTCGTGGTGAGAAGATCCTATTCAAAGTCAGTACAGGATTGGTATTAATCAAATTGTGTACTGTTGCATTGCTTGGCTTCATGATGATTGAGAAGTGGGATTTAGCAAACGTGGGTAGCGTACCAACAGCAGGTGCTGGCTTGAAAGATGCCATAGAGCTATTGCCGTTCACGCTCACTTCTATCTTGTTCATTCAAAGCTTAAGCCCAATGGTGATCTCTTACCGTTCTAAAGAGAAGTCGATTGAAGTTGCACGCTTCAAAGCAATGCGCGCGATGAAGCTTGCCTTCGGTATTTTGTTTGTCACCGTGTTCTTCTACGCAATTTCATTTACCTTAGCAATGTCTCATGAACAGGCAGTCAAAGCAGCAGAAGAAAACATCTCAGCCTTGGCGATGGTAGCTCAGGGGATGGACGGCACAACTCTGAAACTTCTAAGCCTAATGCTCAATATCTTCTCAGTGATGACTGCATTCTTCGGCGTATACCTTGGTTTCCGTGATTCTTGCCAAGGCTTAGCCATGCTCGCTCTTAAGAAGGTCATGCCAGAAGAGCAAATCAACAAGGAGCTTGTGACAAAAGGCATTATCTTATTCGCGATATTGATGGCATGGGGTGCTATAGTTCTGAATTTACCTGTGCTGAGCTTTACTTCAGTATGTAGCCCTATCTTTGGTCTGATTGGTTGTTTGATCCCAGCTTACCTAGTGTATCAAGTGCCTTCTCTGCATAAATACAAAGGTGCTTCTTTATACCTAATCATTGCTACAGGCATTTTGCTGTGTATCTCACCGTTTATCGCTTTTAGTTAATCCATCCTCTCGCCTCGGTTATCATTTATCTAAGTGGTAGCCGAGGTTTTCGTCTTTATTTTTCCCCTCTCCGTTCGCGACAATTCTGTTTCATACCTGAGACGAGTTTACCCAAATCTCGCAATCTGCTTAATTTCCGAGTGCTAGCTCACACTTTTCTGACAATTCTCAACTATGTTCAGCGGGTAATCTCAATCCGCATAGGAAACAATATGAATAAATACATAGCAGAGGTGTTTGGTACTTTTTGGTTAGTACTTGGTGGTTGTGGCAGTGCTGTACTGGCTGCTGGCTTTCCAGACGTGGGCATTGGCCTATTAGGTGTTTCTTTTGCTTTCGGTTTGACCGTTCTTACCATGGCATTTGCTATCGGCCATATCTCTGGCTGTCACCTAAACCCAGCTGTGACTGTCGGTTTATGGGCTGGCGGCCGTTTCGACACTAAAGACGTTGTACCTTATATCATTGCTCAAGTTGTCGGTGGTGTGATTGCAGGTGGCGTGCTTTATGTTATCGCGACCGGCCAAGCAGGATTTGAGGTTGTTGGTTCGGGCTTCGCTTCAAACGGCTACGGTGAACATTCTCCAGGTCAATACTCAATGATGGCGGCACTTGTGACTGAAGTGGTGATGACGATGATGTTCCTTATCGTAATCATGGGCGCGACAGACAAACGCGCACCGCAAGGCTTTGCACCTATCGCGATCGGTCTGTGTTTGACTCTTATCCACCTAATCAGTATTCCTGTGACTAACACTTCGGTTAACCCAGCACGCAGTACTGGTGTTGCGGTGTTTGTTGGTGACTGGGCTGTGTCTCAGCTATGGCTCTTCTGGGTAGCACCAATCGTGGGCGGTATTCTAGGTGCGCTTATCTACAAGAATCTTCTAGGTAAAGAATCAAACGATTAAGTAGTTCGCAAACCGCAAGATCAAAAAAGCCGCTGAATTCAGCGGCTTTTTTATTAAATCTTGTGTCGCCCCAGAAGGGAGTGTGACAAGGTTGTCCCGTCCACGAGCTCAAGCTCGCCACCGACTGGTACACCGTGGGCAATGCGGCTTGCATCAACTTGATGTTCTTTACACAGCTCTGCGATGTAATGTGCTGTTGCTTCCCCCTCCACCGTTGGGTTGGTGGCGAGAATCACTTCAGAAACATCACCTCGACGGAGACGGTAATCCAACACATCAAGGCCAATATCACTTGGGCCAATACCATCTAGGGGTGATAAGTGCCCCATCAGCACAAAGTACCGACCGGAGTATTGACCAGTGGCTTCTACTGCTGCAATGTCTGCTGGGCTTTCTACTACACAAATTTGACCGTTTTCTTGGCGTTTTGGGTTAGTACAGATATGGCAGACTTCTTCTTCAGTAAAAGTACGGCACTCAGTGCAATGACCAATTTCTGTCATGGACTGACTCAGCGCGTCTGCCAGTTGCAAACCGCCTTTTCTATCACGCTGTAACAAATGAAAGGCCATACGTTGCGCCGACTTGGGGCCAACCCCAGGTAGACAACGTAAGGCCTCCATCAATTGTTCCAGCATATGACTGGTACGCATTAAAAATCCGCTTAATTAAGATTCAGCAGATTAGAATGGCATCTTCATACCTGGTGGTAGTTGCATACCGCCAGTTACAGAAGCCATTTTCTCTTTTTGAGTCTCTTCAACGCGACGTGCTGCATCGTTGAATGCTGCAGCAATAAGATCTTCTAGCATCTCTTTGTCGTCTTCCATCAGACTTTCGTCAATGTCTACACGACGCACACTGTGGCTGCCAGTGATTGTAACTTTAACTAGACCAGCACCAGACTCGCCAGTTACTTCCATATTCGCGATTTCTTCTTGAAGCTTTTGCATGCGATCTTGCATTTGCTGGGCTTGCTTCATTAGGTTGCCCATACCGCCTTTACCAAACATGTTTATCTCTCTGGTTTAATTAGGTGTTGCATCTGTTAATGGGGTTATCACATTACGTTTTCAACCCCATTCCGTTCAATTTTTAGATAGGACGAACACTATCTTTATCAAGCTCTGCTGCAAATCGACGTTCGATGAACTGAACATGTGGATCGTTCTCTAAGCTGTTCAGAGCTTGTTGTAATTTTTCTTGGTAGAGCCTGTCTCTCAACTCAAGCGGCGTCTCACCGTTTTCGCCGACTCCGATGCTCAGGTGACACTCTTCTCCCAACACATTGTTCAGTGCGCTCAGAAGCTCACTTTGCGCTCTGTCGGTATTCAAGTGTGCCTGACTGCCTCTTAATTGTAGCGAAACTGTCGAGCCTTCTTTGTTGAAATGCGAGTTTAATGCCAATTGTTCCACTAATTTTGGGGTATTCATTTGGCTAATTAAGTTCGCCCATTCGCTTTTCTCTAGCGATTCATCAACAAGCTTCTGAGCCATCTCTGGCGTCTTTTCATGCTCTAGCGCTTGCTTGAGCTGCGTAGGTGTCAACTGCGTATTGGCTTTCTTTTCAACCGGTTTGGTTGGACGCCAACGGTACGCTTCATCCTCTGGTGCTTGTTTTTCAGCTTGAGGAGCAGATTTGGGCGACACCTGCGCGGAATTGCCATGCAATTGCGCTAGACGGTCAATAACCGATTCTTTTTGTGCAGATGTCGCGTTAGACTTTTTTGGACCACCAGTTTGATTTGGTGCTTGCTGCTGCCCTTGACGTTGCGAACGCAATTGATGACGCAAACCACTCAAGTTACCACGAGCTGGGGCTGGAGCACTTTCTTGTGGCTGAGCCTGTTGAGGAGCTTGCTGCGTTGGTGCAGGGTTCTCACCCACTGGCGGAGCCATATCATATTGTGGTGGTACCATGTCGTAGCCACCCTGATACTCAGGCTGGTACTGTGGCGCTTCGTTCATCGCACTTGGGTTGTGCGCCGCAGGCTGGCTCATTGGCTGAGATACAGCTTGTTGTTGCGGCGCCGATGTCATTGGGCGGCTTTGCGTTTGCTGCACGGGCGCTTGAGACACGGATGCTTGCTGGTGCGATGGTGGCTGTTGAGATGACTGCTGCGGAGCCGCTTTTGGCTGACTTGTACTCGCAGCTGGCGCGACTTGTGGCTGTGATGATGTAGAAATCACGTTTGCGCCATTACTCGCTGCTGGGCGGAATGCCATCATACGCAATACAATCATTTCCATGCCGACGCGACCATTTGGTGACAACGTCAGATCTTCACGCCCTTTTAAAGCAATTTGGTAGTAAAGCTGAACATCTTGCGGCGTTAGAGCTTTACTTAATAATTCGATTTTTTCTGCATCAGGTTGCGCCTGATCCAAGGTCGATGGCAGAGCTTGGTACATCGCGACACGATGAAGCTGCGATGCCAGTTGTTGTAACAATCCATCCCACTCCACACCATTCGATGCAAGTTGCTGGATTTTATCCATCGCCTGTTGAGGTTGCTTACTGCTGATCGACTCAAGTAAGTGAATCGCTTGGTCAGTATCAATTGTCCCAAGCATGTGACTCACGATATCGGTTTGAATTGTACCGTTACCTAGAGCAATCGCTTGGTCAGTTAAGCTCAATGCATCACGCATACTGCCATCTGCAGCGTGCGAGATCATGCCAAGTGCTCTTGCTTCTGCAGAGACTTGTTCTTTTTCCAGAATATGGTCAAGTTGTTGATGAATGTCATCAACACTGATTGGCTTAAGGTGGAACTGTAAACAGCGTGACAGAATCGTCACAGGCAGTTTTTGTGGATCCGTGGTCGCCAACAAGAACTTCACATACTCAGGCGGCTCTTCCAACGTTTTTAACAGTGCATTGAAAGAGTGACGCGAAAGCATGTGTACCTCATCGATGAGGTACACTTTAAAACGTCCGCGAGCGGGTTTGTATTGAACGTTATCTAACAGTTCACGAGTGTCTTCAACTTTAGTACGAGAAGCTGCGTCAATCTCTAATAGGTCAACAAAACGACCTTCATCAATCTCACGACAAGTATCACACTCACCACAAGGGTTAGCAGTAATACCTGTCTCACAGTTCAGGCCCTTAGCAAACAGTCGGCCAATCGACGTTTTACCAACGCCTCGAGTGCCGCTAAATAAGTACGCATGGTGTAAGCGATTTTGCGCTAACGCGTTCTCTAAAGCCGTCAGAACATGGTTCTGGCCTACGACTTGGTCAAACTTGTTAGGACGCCATTTTCGCGCTAAAGCTAAATAACTCATTGAATGTATTAGTGTCCTTCAAACTCGCAAATGCTGTATACGTTCAGGCCTAGACCTTCTAGACGCTTATCACCACCGATTTCTGGCAGGTTGATAACGAATGCAGCATGCTCTAACTCACCGCCTAGTTGGCGGATAAGCTTCGTTGTTGCTTCAATTGTGCCGCCAGTTGCTAGCAGATCGTCAACAACCAATACTTTATCGCCTTCTACGATTGCATCAGTATGAATTTCTAGCGTATCGACACCATATTCAAGCTCATATGATTGAGCAACCGTCGGGCGAGGAAGCTTGCCAGGCTTACGCACAGGAACAAAACCCACGCCTAACTCTAGCGCTAAAGGTGCGCCGAATAGGAAACCACGAGCTTCTGTACCCACAACTTTAGTAAAGCCCATGTCTTTGTAACGCTCAACCAATAGGTTAATCGTTGCTTGGTACGCTGTTGCGTCCTCAAGAAGGCTAGTTACGTCGCGGAAAAGGATACCTGGTTTTGGGTAGTCTTGGATGCTTTTGATGCTAGATTTGATCAGTGAAATTGTTTCTGTAGTCATAATACCGGTTTACTTAGATTGGCTCATCACCCTCTGTTCTAATCACAATATTATGAGGGCAATCAACAATAGGTTTTCACCACCATGTGCTTTTTTAAAAAATCACAGGCGCTGAAAATACAAACGCCCACTCGAAGAGCGGGCACACTATTCCCTACAATCTTAGTGATTTTCTTCTCTGTCAGCAACAAGCTCAGTCACAGGTAGACGCATAAACCAACTGAGTAAAACGATTAGCATCACTAAAAGCGCAATTTTTACCCAGATGAAGGGCGCAACCAGAATTGATACGGTAAAACTCAATACGATAAACAACGCACCACGTTGCTTAACTTTTCGAGTTACCGCTCTATGTTTGTGCCAGTTCTCTAACATCGGCCCAAAAGTTTTATGCTCGTGTAGCCAACGATGAAATGTCGGGCTACCACGTAAAAAGCAGGCACTCGCTAAAAGGATAAAAGGTGTGGTCGGGAGCAAAGGAAGAACGATACCTGCAATGCCAAGTATCATGCAGAGTCCACCTGCAATATTGAAAAAGTAACGCTTAATACGAATGGTGGACTCCAATAAACTATCTTTTAATTAAAAGCCTGCGTAACCGTTCATTACGCGAAGCCAGGTTAACGTTGCAGGTAGAGTTGGGATCAAAAGGACTGCAATAAAACCTAAAAAGTAAAAAACATTATAAGGCTCTTTAAATTCTTTGTCTGCCATGGGCTTCTTCTCACTAGTTGACTTTACTTCTCCCAAACGCACCGCGTTAAATTAACGTTGCACAAATGGGTCATTATTGTTTTAAGCGATGACTATACCTTAAACAGCAAATGCTAAACACCAACAAAAAGTAAGGGTTTATAGAATAAGAAGCCGGATACGAACCAACAAAAAACGGCGCAATGCGCCGTTTCAGTATAAATATACTCCCACAACTAAATAAGCCGACTCATCTGAATGATACTGAGGCTAAAGCTTGAAGATCCGATACAACCTATTGAAAGCTGACCATTGGTGTTAATGGTTAGATCTTTGGTAACGAAGTTCTTCACACTTCCCTCTCCTAAACTCAATCCAGCAGGAACATGGTGGTTCATATTGCCATTGATCCATTGGCTGTCTAAGCCTGCTGGTAGTATAGATATTGAAGAAGAAGCCAGATCCGCCACACCAAATACCGCATTGACTGGCGCTGCACACTCTGAACACTGAATGCCTTTTTCAATAATCTCGACAAGGTCTTTAAGGTCAGCACTAAAGCTCTTCAGGTTCCTCAGGTAATCATCAAATAAAGCTCGAATAAGGAGTGTTGTCGCTACCCCTTTATCTGACTGAGAAGCAGAATCCACCAAGTAAAATGCAAACTGACCATTCATCAACCATCGATAATCAAATACTAAAGGCATAACGTCAGTGGATTGCAGCAACCTATATGAACACTTCCAATCACCTTGGGTGGTATCTTTCTCTGGCAGCAAAGCATGCAGCAGATCCCGAGCGGCGCTTGGGTTGTTTTGCAAATACTCTAAGTGCCAATGCAATTCCTGCTCATCTGGCATCTCGCCGCCATCATCAACACGGAACCACTGGCTTGAAAAATCGCGTTGCTCTGAAAAATGACAATCAGAATCCTCTAGGGTGTTTTCAACTGCTTGATAGAGATGTTCATAATTACTAATGGGTTTGGGTAAGAAATCTTTTATTCCAAACCTTAAGGCTTTCGCAACATCTGACATCTCATTGGTAGCAGAAACTACAATAAGGGGTAGTGATGGATACTCTAGACTAACCTCTTCGACGAACTCAATACCATCGAGCACTGGCATTGATAAATCACACAATATAACGTCGGGATCATTATTTCGAAGTTGTTGCAGTGCTTCTAGCCCGTTTTCAGCTTCTACTACCTTAAATCCCTGACTTTCCAAATAAGCACTAGTCACTTTGCGAAAAATCGGATCGTCGTCCACTAACATGATCAGTTTCTGATTAACCGCTTCTTGCGCCGAGGCTATTGCTGTTTGACTGTGAGTCTTATACATACCTTTACACCTCACAAAGCTCAGTCAAAAAACAAATTAATAAGTCATTATTTTTGTTATATTTACGTCTCACGAAACGTTGCGCAGCAAGACATCAGGCCCTTTCACCTTGTTATAAACCGTAGCCTTAAAATGAGTTTTATACAAATATTGCATGTTTTATCAGTATTTACTCAGCTATGTCTCGTGTGTTGAAATGATGCAACATGTTGACTTAAAGCAAACTTTGATCACAAAGTTAATTATAAATTAGCCAAAAACGGTAATTTAAAGTGTCTGGAAATATGAAATTAGATGATTTGAACCTGTTTCGATTAGTTGTCGAAAATGGGAGCTATACCGCAACTTCGCGTAAGACCATGATTCCGGTGGCAACCATCACCCGACGTATTCAGGCGCTAGAAGATTCGGTTAACTTGCGACTGTTAAATCGCCATGCGCGAAAACTGTCTCTAACAGAAGCCGGAGAACGTTTTTATCATGAGTGCTCTCCCCTTCTTCAACGCCTTACTTCTGCAGCTGAAGAGATCACCGACGAATGCCGCGGTGCGTCTGGCAAGATAAAGATATCCGCGCCATATAATCTGACTAAGCGCATGATGATGCCGATGTTCAATGGTTTTATGCGCCAGTACCCAGATATCAATATTGAACTGACAACTGAAAGCAATGCAGATCAACTTGATCCGACCGAATGGGATGTTATTTTCCGTGTAGGCCCTCAACGTGATTCAAGTCTAATTGCACGTAAGATCGGCGAAGTTAAAGATATTTTAGTCGCTAGTCCCGACTACTTATCTGCAAACCCGGCCCCAACTCATGCAGAAGAACTTAGCAATCACTCGCTACTTAAAGGGCACCCTCTTCTTAAGTGGACGTTGATTAACAGCAAGGGTGAATCTGTCGTTAACATCGAGCGAGGTCGCTTCCAAGCTAACGCGCTAAATGTTGTTCGTAGCGCTTGTTCAGACAGCCTTGGTATTACCCTAATGCCTGACGTGATGATCAAAGAATTTATTGAGAGTGGTGATTTAGTTCGCGTTCTGCCAGATTGGAGCGCAAACCCGCGTGATATCTACATGCTTTACAACCACAAAGACCACCTTCCTGAAAAAGTGCGCTTATTCATTGATTTCGTGATCGCTTACAACATTCACTAAGTCAAGAGCCATAAAAAAACCAGAGCCTTCGCTCTGGTTTTTTTATTTCTTTAGAGGTCGTGGATTATGCGCCTTCATTATGCAGTTCAAGGTTCGCTAAATCTTGTTGAATTTCGCGTTCCGTCTTCGCATCATCATTACGCATACCATCTAAGAAATCGAGATATTGCTGATCTATATCACCAGTAACGTATTCGCCGTTAAATACTGAGGTATCGAACTGAGCAATGTCTTGGTTACCTAGGCCAACCGCCTCAACTAAATCATCAAGGCGCTGATAAATAAGCGCGTCTGCACCAATTTGCTTACAAATGGTCTCGTTGTCGCGACCGTGAGCAATCAATTCTGTTGCACTTGGCATGTCAATACCATATACGTTCGGGAAACGAACTTCAGGTGCTGCAGAAACCATAAATACTTTATTCGCACCCGAGTCACGCGCCATTTCAATGATCTGCTCAGACGTTGTGCCACGCACTATAGAATCGTCAACAAGTAGTACGTTTTTGCCTTTAAACTCAGAGCGAATCGCATTCAACTTACGGCGCACAGATTTCTTACGCTGCTGCTGACCCGGCATGATAAAGGTACGGCCGACATAACGGTTTTTCACAAAACCTTGGCGGTATGGTTTGTCGATCGCTTGAGCAATTTGCAAAGCAATGTCACAAGAAGTTTCTGGAATTGGGATAACAACATCGATATCGAGATCTGCGTAGTCTTCGCTGATACGTTCACCGAGCTTCTTACCCATCTCAACGCGTGCGCTGTAAACAGAAATTTTATCGATAAATGAATCTGGGCGAGCAAAGTAAACAAACTCAAAGATGCATGGATTAAGCTTGGGATTGTCAGCACATTGCTTAGTAAACAACTCACCATCGAACGTTGCGTAAATTGCTTCACCTGGTGCAACGTCACGTACAAAATCAAAACCAACCGCATCTAACGCTACTGATTCTGAAGCCACCATGTATTCTGTTTTGCCATTCTCTTCGCGCTTACCAAGGCAAAGTGGACGGATTCCATGTGGGTCACGAAATGCAATCATACCGTGCCCAATGATCATTGCAGCGACGGCATAAGCACCACGGATTGTACGATGTACATTTGTTACGGCGCGGAACACATCTTCTGAAGTAACGTTCCCCTTCACTGTGTCGATTTCATGAGCCAATACGTTGAGTAAGACCTCAGAATCTGAAGTGGTGTTAATGTGGCGGCGGTCTTTTTCAAACAGTTTCTGACGAACTTCGTGCGCGTTAGTCAGGTTCCCGTTGTGGGCAAGTGTAATACCGAAAGGAGAGTTTACGTAGAAAGGTTGAGCTTCTGAGGCACTTGAGCTGCCTGCAGTTGGGTAGCGTACATGTCCAATACCCACCTCACCTTGCAAGCGCTGCATGTGTTTGGCTTCAAACACATCCTTCACTAAACCGTTCGCCTTACGCAGACGAAAACGATTGCTTTCTATGGTACAAATACCAGCGGCATCTTGGCCACGATGCTGTAACACCGTTAACGCGTCATAAATAGACTGGTTTACAGGCGTTGTGCCCACGATTCCAACAATACCACACATGTCCTAATCCTCGATTTGCGACAGTAGCTGGCACTACTAGATAGTGCCAGACAAAAAACTTGATGTTGCTTGTAAGTGCTCGAAGAATGGGGCGATGATACGGCTGAACTCTGGGACCAACTGTGACTCTTTCCACCAATCCGAGCTTGGGAATGCAGTAAACGCATCCATAAAAAACAGCACCGCAGAAACAATCAGTACTCCACGTAAACCACCAAACACCACACCAAGAATTCGATCGGTGCCGGATAGTCCTGTTTTTTGTACCAGTTGACCAATGACGTAATTCACCACTGCACCAACCACTAAGGTTGCGACGAATAACGCCGCAATTGCGGCTCCGTTTCGAAACATTTCATCTTCGATGTTGGTGAAGTACACCGCCAATTTGGCGTAGTAGTTGCTGGAGATAAAAAACGCTCCAAACCAAATCACCAAAGACAAAGCTTCTTTAGCAAAACCGCGAACTAAACTGATCAGAGCTGAAAATCCGATCACACCTAAAATGACAAAATCTAACCAATTCATGTTTTCTTCATCTTAAGTTGGCGCGCATTTTAACAGAAAAAATGCTGACGCAAACGTTTTCTTATGGATTTAATGGCTTAAATTTAAGCAATTGACCTTTTGAGCCTGTAATTTTTTGTAATTCCTTGACCTGTCGTTCAAGTTTACTTTTTGATACATCAGGACCAACAATCACACGAGTAAAGGTTTTCTCTTTTTTCACATGAGCTTGGTAGCCACGCTTCTGTAAATCCTCTACTAGTGCAACTGCATTCTCATGATTTTTCAGAGCCATCAACTGAATGATCCAGGCTGAATCTTCATATTGGTTTTTTTCTTCAATCGGTCGAACTGCGACTTCCACCTGTTCAGGCTGTTTCGTTTCTTCTGACTGCGTCCCAGTCGTTTGATTCGACTCAACTACCGCCGCTTCAACGACTTCTGAATCATTCACTGTCGCCGTCACTGGAGAGTCAGGCAGTGAAATATCATCTTCGACAGGTTTTAAAATTTCGAAGTTTTCCACATCGCTATCAAGTTCAGGCTTAATAGGAATACTGGCAAACTCTTCTTTGTAGTGGAGTTTCTTCCCATCTAGTACGTCTGGAAGGACGATAACCCCTACAGCGACTAGAATGATGGTGCCGACTAAACGACTCTGGAATTTACTTGCCATCAAATTACCTTTGATTACTCATTATTTGATTGCCAATGCTCCAACACTTCACCCACAGTATGGAAGGATCCAACCACCAGAATGACATCGTCTTGAGTCGCGTGTATTTTCGCGTCCTCAAACGCTTCTACTGGCGTTTGGAACTGAACTTGACCTTGAGGTAAGTGTTGGCATAGTTCCTCTGCTGTAGCCGCTCGTGGGCCAGTCAGCGATGACGGATACCATTGTGTAGCAATTGAGCTTAACGCTTCGATTGTTGCCTTGATGTCTTTATCGTGCAGCATCGCCACCACTACGTGGATGTTTTTATCTACGTATTGGCGCTTTACCTTCTCAACTAAGTATTCTGCTGAATGAGGGTTATGTGCAACATCAAGTACGATTTCAGGACTGTTTTGCAGAACCTGCATTCGGCCAGCTAGGCGTGCATTATTCAAGCCATTAACGATGTTAATGTCAGTGATTTGCAATTCTGAAGCACCGAGAGCCATTAAAGCAGTAGCTGCATTTGGTAAAGGCAGAGAAGGAAGCGGAAGATCATCAAGACCGAACGCGCCACTACACCACTTCCAACCATTGTCAGTCTGGTGGTAATCGAATTGAATACCAACCTGATAGAATTCCGCGCGGATATCATCAGCGTGTGCAGCAACCGATGCAGGTGGCGTTGGTTGACCACAAATCGCAGGTTTACCCGCGCGGTAAATGCCAGCTTTTTCAAAACCGATCACATTAATGTCATCACCCAGCCAGTCAACATGGTCAATGGCCAAACTAGTGATAACTGACACGTCATGGTCAACCACGTTGGTCGCGTCCAAGCGACCGCCAAGGCCAACTTCTAGCAGAACCACATCCACCTTCTCTACTTGAAAAATACGAAGAGCAGCTAACGTACCGAATTCAAACAAGCTTAGGCTGATATCGCCGCGCTGTTTTTCGATGTAGTCGAACGCTTCACAGTGTTTGCTGTCATCGGCATCAAGGCCATTGATACGAACACGCTCGTTGTAGCGAATAAGGTGTGGTGAGCTGTACACACCGACTGAGTAGCCAGCGTCCAATAGAATGGCTTCCATCAGCGCACAGGTTGAACCCTTGCCATTGGTGCCGGCAACAGTAATCACAGTAGGAGCTGGTTTAGTGAGGTTGGCTTTTTGTGCTACCGCTTGAACGCGGTCTAAGCCAAGGTCGATTGCTGAAGTGTGGAGTTTTGTTAAATAATCAAGCCACACCGCTAGAGGGGATGTGGCTTGAGGAATAGAGTTTTGGGTCATCTAACTTTAACCATTAATTTCTTTGGTTTTTATGTTAGTTGATACTTTACCCTTTTTCGTCCGCTTCTGGTACAGAATATGGCTCTTCATTTGGAGATTCGTTAACCGAAACCACCATAGGAGATTTGTGGTTAGTTAGCTTAGCCACTAGACCACCCACACGCTGACGCATTTCACGACGGTCAACGATCATATCAATCGCACCGTGCTCCAGAAGGAACTCACTACGCTGGAAGCCTTCAGGAAGATCTTCACGTACAGTCTGCTCGATAACACGACGACCAGCAAAGCCAATCAGCGCTTTAGGTTCACCAATATTGATGTCACCTAGCATCGCCAAACTTGCTGATACGCCACCCATTGTTGGATCTGTAAGTACAGAGATGAATGGCAGACCTTTCTCAGAAAGGCGTTCAAGTGCAGCACTGGTTTTCGCCATTTGCATTAGAGACATAAGCGCCTCCTGCATACGCGCACCACCACTTGCAGAGAAACAAACAAGTGCACAGTTGTTTTCAATTGCAGCATCTACCGCTTTTACAAAGCGAGCACCAACAACTGAACCCATTGAACCACCCATGAAAGAGAATTCAAACGCACACGCCACAAGCGGCATGCCTAGCAGTTCACCCTGCATCACAACCAATGCATCTTTCTCACCACTGTTCTTTTGAGCAGCAGAGATGCGCTCTTTGTAGCGCTTGGAATCTTTAAACTTCAGTTTATCTTGCGGCTCAAACTCTGTACCTAGCTCGACGCGCTCACCTTCGTCTAGGAAAGTCTCCAAACGACGACGCGCTTTCATGCGCATGTGGTGGTTACACTTAGGACAAACTTCTAGGTTACGTTCAAGTTCAGCATGGTATAGCACCTGCTCACAAGATGTACATTTAGTCCACACACCTTCAGGGATAGAAGCTTTGCGTGAACTTACAAGGTTGCTTTTCTCTAAAATCTTTTCAAGCCAACTCATGGAAGACCTTTTCTCTCAACTCTTCCGCTTCATTGCGAAAGATATAAATTCGGAATATTACGGACGGATTAAAACATATCTTGCCGCGACTGTAGATAAAAAACTGGTTGTACCTATTTTTGATACAGGTGACGCAACAATGGTTATCGCGGCGATCTCTTCTAAAGTACCGATATTTTGAATTAAGTTCGTGAATTTAGTTCAAATTATCTGGCAAAAATAAGGGGCCGATCGGCACTCTTGGTAATCCAAACTCTTCTGGATAGTCCACATCTACCAGATACAAACCTTCCGCCTTTGCTGTCGCTCCTGCTAACTTGCGGTCTTTCGCTTCTAAAAGTGACTTAATCCACTCTGGTTTTTCTTCACCGCGGCCTACTTTAATCAAGCTGCCAGTAATATTGCGAACCATATGGTGAACAAAAGCATTGGCTTTAATGTCGATAACAACATAATCACCATGACGGGTTACATTGAGATGCATCATGTTGCGGCAAGGGCTCAATGATTGACAATGCGCAGCACGAAATGAGCTGAAGTCATTTTCACCGAGTAAGTACTGCCCAGCTTCGTGCATTTTTTTCTCGTCCAAATCACCGTGGTAATGACTCACACCCGAATTTAAGATACCTGGACGCAATGCATGATTGAAGATGATGTAGCGGTAACGACGTGCAGTTGCTGAGAATCGAGCATGGAAGTCGTCAGGTACTTCTACCGCCCAACGGACAGCAATATCGCTTGGCATGTTCGCATTTGCACCCATTGTCCAAGCAACCATTTTTCGACTTACGTTGGTGTCGAAGTGAACAACTTGACCTGTGCCGTGCACACCAGCATCTGTACGACCAGCACACTGCACTTCTACAGGGTGGTTCGCGACAACAGAGAGTGCTTTTTCTAGCTCTTCTTGGACACTTTTCACTTCTCTTTGGCGTTGCCAACCAAAGTAATTTGTACCGTTATATTCGATACCTAATGCGATTCTCATTTTAACCTTCGAACTCTAAAATGGGGCGGGAAGTATATACGTAAGTCCTTCCAGATACAAAAATGGGCAGCGTTTGCTACCCATTTTTTGTTTATCGACCGTTGATGGCGTCGATGAGTCCTTTCGCTTCGCGGCGAATATCATCTTCACCGTAAACAATGGCTTCCTCTAGCAGTTTGACCGCACCTTGTGGGTCATTCATCTCTAGGTAGATTTTTGCAAGGTCAAGCTTACCTGCCGCCTCTGCGTTACTATCTACGTCGACATCACCATTATCACCAATCACATCAGGAAACTCGTTCAAACCAACATCAAGTTTGAGATCTTGCTCTTCAAATTCACCACCATCTTTATCCACTTGAGCCATCAATTCGTCAATCGTCATGAACTGATTTTTCTTTGGGTCAAAGTCGGTAAGGTCTTCTTGCTCACCCCAGTTTTCTTCGGTGATTCTTGGCTGCTCAAGTGCCTCTGATGAACTCCAAACCTCACGCTCATCTTCTGGAACTTCCTCCCCACGAGAAGGGTACTCAGTTTCAGGAGAAAGCTTGAAACCATCCCAATCATCACCAACGTCAAGCATAGCCTCAATATCCATGCCTGCGCTTGCTATGGTGTCACTGTCCAAATCAGTATCGAAGGTTTCTGAATCCATACTGTCTTCAGAAAGTAGATTCGCCATTGCAGCTTCATCAAAATCAGACACTTCCGGTTCAGATGGCGCCGAAAACTCTGGAGCTACCGTTTCGCTTGGCTGAGCAAACATGTCAAACAATGCATCCTGTTCAGATTGCTCTTCAACGTCCTGCTCTACTGGCTCTTCAGCCATTGATGCCATTGCGTCTTCTTCACCAAACTCTGGCAACTCTAGCTCATCGAAGTTGAACTCTTCATCTTCAACAACTGGTTGAGCTGCCACTTCCGGCTCTGCTGGCTCTTCAGCCATTGATGCCATCGCATCTTCTTCACCAAACTCTGGTAGCTCTAGCTCATCGAAGTCGAACTCTTCCGCTTCAGCAACTGGCTGCTCTGGTTGAGCTGCGACTTCCGGCTCTGCTGGCTCTTCAGCCATTGATGCCATCGCATCTTCTTCACCAAACTCTGGCAACTCTAGCTCGTCGAAGTTGAACTCTTCATCTTCAACAACTGGTTGCTCTGGTTGAGCTGCGACTTCCGGATCTGCTGACTCTTCAGCCATGGATGCCTTCGCATCTTCTTCACCAAACTCTGGCAACTCTAGATCATCGAAGTTGAACTCTTCCGCTTCAGCAACTGGTTGCTCTGGTTGAGCTGCGACTTCCGGATCTGCTGGCTCTTCAGCCATTGATGCCATCGCGTCTTCTTCACCAAACTCTGGTAACTCTAGCTCATCGAAGTTGAACTCTTCATCTTCAACAACTGGTTGCTCTGGTTGAGCTGCGACTTCCGGCTCTGCTGGCTCTTCAGCCATTGATGCCATCGCATCTTCTTCACTAAACTCTGGTAATTCTAGCTCATCGAAGTTGAACTCTTCATCTTCAACAACTGGTTGCTTTGGTTGAGCTGCGACTTCCGGCTCTGCTGGCTCTTCAGCCATTGATGCCATCGCATCTTCTTCACCAAACTCTGGTAGCTCTAGCTCATCGAAGTTGAACTCTTCATCTTCAACAACTGGCTGCTTTGGTTGAGCTGCCACTTCCGGCTCTGCTGGCTCTTCAGCCACCGATGCCATCGCATCTTCTTCACCAAACTCTGGTAGCTCTAGCTCATCGAAGTTGAACTCTTCATCTTCAACAACTGGCTGCTCTGGTTGAGCTGCGACTTTCGGCTCCGCTGGCTCTTCAGCCATTGATGCCATCGCATCTTCTTCACCAAACTCTGGTAGCTCTAGCTCATCGAAGTCGAACTCTTCCGCTTCAGCAACTGGCTGCTCTGGTTGAGCTGCGACTTCCGGCTCCGCTGGCTCTTCAGCCATTGATGCCATCGCATCTTCTTCACCAAACTCTGGTAATTCTAGCTCATCGAAGTCGAACTCTTCCGCTTCAGCAACTGGCTGCTCTGGTTGAGCTGCGACTTCCGGCTCCGCTGGCTCTTCAGCCATTGATGCCATCGCATCTTCTTCACCAAACTCTGGTAGCTCTAGCTCATCGAAGTTGAACTCTTCATCTTCGACAACTGGCTGCTCTGGTTGAGCTGCGGCTTCCGGCTCTGCTGGCTCTTCAGCCATAGATGCCATCGCATCTTCTTCACCAAACTCTGGCAACTCTAGCTCATCGAAGTTGAACTCTTCCGCTTCAGCAACTGGCTGCTCTGGTTGTGATGACTCTTCATCAAGTAACCAGTCTTCCTCTTGAGGAACGCCAAACTCGTTCGGAGAAGTATTTGGTGTTGGCGTTACTTTTGGCTCTTCAAACTCAGGCTCAATAACCTCCTCTACCACTGGCTCTGGTAGATCTGATGGCTCTGACTCAAGAGCTGATTCAGCTTCAAAGGCAACCACTGCATCTTCCAAAGGCTCATCTTGAGCTTCTGCTTCAGACAGCTCGTTAAGTAAAGCATCGCCTTTAGGTGAAATCTCTTCCAAATCACCAACGAACTGATTCCGGTCAAAACTGCGCTCTTCCTCAGCTTGTACTGACTGCTCATCTTCAGCTTGAGAGCCTTCTACTTGCTGCTCAGAAACTAGCGCATCAATGTCAAAGTCAGTGTCTAAAGAAGAGGAGCTCTCTTCAACCGCTGGCGACTGCTCTGCTAGAAGTTCCTCAAAGCCAAGTGATGACAATAGTTCATCTTCATCGCTCTCTGTATCGTCTTGACCGATAAGTTCATCAAATGCATCTTTATCGGACTCGGAGTCCTCTTCAAGAAATTCATCAGCATCCGAATCTAATAATTCATCGAGCAACTCTGTGCTATTTTCATCTAACTCCAATGCCTCTGAATCATTATCAAAGCCTGACAGTTGCTCTAATTCATTTAGAGGATCGAAGTCTTCACTATCATCCTCATCTAAATCAATCAGTTCATCGAGTAGGTCTGTGCTACTTTCGTCAATGTGCTCTTCATCGTAGCCTGCAAGTTCTTCAAGCTCTTCAAGTGGGTCTAACTCTGACAGTGAACCGCCATCATCTTCTCCGAGCAACTCATCGAGTAAAGCAGATGCATCGCTGTCTTCACTCAAATCAAACTCATCGTTCGCTGTTGATTTAGCCTCTTCAACCTCTTCGGCAGGTTGCTCATACTGTGCTAATAGCTGATCGATGTCATCATCAGATGCCATTCCAGCGCCAAACGCATTTTCGTTTACTTCACTTGGAGAACTGTCTTCAATCGGAGCATCATCTTCTTCTGCAAGTCCAGAGAACAAGTCATCGAGCATTGATTGATCTAATGCACCCGATTCAAGTTCTTCTGTTGGTTCATCAGCAGATAGTAGTTCTGAGAACTCATCTTCTGACATAGACAAACCAGTATCTGCCGGCTCATCAGAGAGATCGAAAGCAGAGTCATCACCTGAAGCGGTATCATCTAAATCTAGTTCTGGTGATACTTCATCTAGTGCGCGTTCCATCTCTTCAAGACCTAACGCTTTCTCTTCACCATTAACGCTGATTCCATTCGCCGACGAATCAAAGTCATCTAAACCAACATCAAGGTCGCCATCGTCACCAATACCAGCGAATGGATCTTCTCCATCTTCCCCTTCAAGATTGAAGTCAAGATCGTCATCGTCCAAACTTGCAAAGACGTCGTCATCCTCTTGACCGCTGTCATCAGAGAACAGCTCGTCATGGTCACTATCATCACCAAAGAGATCATCATCTAGACTCAACTCTTCATCAAGCTCATCAATGGAGTCACCAATAGCAAGCGGTGCAGCTGCCATTTCAGGTGTAGGCGTTTCAGTTTCCGCGGCTTCTTCTTTCGCAGCTGAACGACGTCCCAACAGCATCACGATCAATAAGGCAATCAATGCACCTGGAATCAATGCGGCGAGACCAACTAACCAGCCATTGGACAAAATTTTATCCAATGTGCTCGGCTGCATTCTTTGTTGCTCAGCAACGCGTTGACGTTCTTCAGCTAATAATTTTTCAACTTCTGAGCGAATGCGCTCTTCGTCATTTAATTCAGTTTTTAAAGAATCTACTTCGGTTTGAACTTCAGAAAGCATCAACCTCAAATGGTGATTCTTTTCTTCGAGTGATTCCAACTCGCCTTGAGACACTTGTAGCTTTTCTTTTAATGCCGATACCTGTTGCTCTCCCTGAGGAGAAGTTTCCACTTTAGGAAGCGGTTTCTCTGTAATCTGAACTTCCTCAGGTTGAACCACATTTATCTTCGGCGTAGTAGTTTGAGGCTCAGGCTTTGCTTGGACTGGGCGTACAGGTTCAGGCTTAGGTTCAACAGGTTTTGGCTGTGTCGCTTGATTGAGTTTTGCCTGATGCGCCTTCATTACAGCCGCCGCTTGAGCGGTTGTAGCAATCCGAGTTTGCTCAAGAGATGGCACTCTTAAACGGCTACCAGATTCCAAGAGATGGATATTCTGATTCTCAAACGCTTGAGGGTTGATACGATAAATGGCAAGTAGCGTTTGCTGAACAGAAACTGAGTTTGATGGCCTTAACTTAGTCGCGATAGACCATAACGTTTCATTTTGACCGGTAGGGCCGTAAAAACGTGAAGGCTGTAAATTTTCTGGAGTCGCTGGAAGCGCTCTTTCTATCTGCTCTGCATAACTCGGAGCAGCTTGCACTTCACCAGAGGGGCCGACAAGTCGAATTGCTTCAGCCTGTACCACTGACGATGTCTGAGTCGCGCCCATCAGCATTAGTGCAGCTAATAGACGCTTATAGTTTTGATGCATAAAAAGCTCAGTCTGTGTGCTAAAAATAATTTAAATGGTGATCGGTTAAATATATCGGATATAGCGAGCAAAACTATAGGTTTGAGGATAAAAAATGTGGGGCTCGCGAAATATTCGTACTAATCTCACACAATTTTTTTCAGATAGAACAAAAAAGCCTCGCACTGAGCGAGGCTTTAAGATCCTTAATCAAAGTGACCAAGTACCAATTAATAGTAGTCGCGGATTAGAACTTCTGCGATTTGAACCGCGTTAGTTGCTGCGCCTTTACGAACGTTATCCGCAACGACCCATAAGTTTACGCCGCTGTGGTGGCTGATATCGTTACGGATTCGACCAACCATAACATGGTCTTTACCGCCCGCATCGCGAACCTGTGTTGGGAAGTCTTCACCGTGGAATACTTCAATACCATCCGTTTGCTCAAGAAGGTTGATAACTTCTTGCGCATCAATTGGAGAACGAGTTTCAACGTGAAGTGCTTCTGCATGACCGTAGAACACTGGTACACGAACACACGTTGGGTTTACTGTGATCGATGAATCGTTGAAGATTTTTTGCGTCTCCCACACCATTTTCATTTCTTCTTTGGTGTAGCCGTTTTCCATCATCTGGTCGATTTGCGGAATACAGTTAAACGCGATTTGCTGAGAAAATTGCTTCTTGTCAGCTGGTAGACCGTTTAGCAGTTTCGCTGTTTGACCGGCAAGCTCATCAATACCTGACTTACCTGCACCAGAAACCGATTGGTACGTTGACACGTTAATACGCTCGATACCAACTGCATCGTGAATTGGCTTCAGCGCCACCAGCATTTGAATGGTTGAACAATTCGGGTTTGCGATGATGTTGCGGTTACGGAACTCTGCAATCGCTTCTGGGTTTACTTCTGGAACAACAAGAGGAATGTCGTATTCGTAGCGGAAGTGTGACGTATTGTCGATTACGATAACACCTTCGTCAGCTGCAATTGGTGCCCATTTAGCAGATAGTTCACCGCCAGCAGAGAACAACGCGATGTGCGCTTGAGACCAATCAAACTCTTCTACGTTTTGAACACGTACCGTTTTACCATTGAAGCGGTAAGTCTTACCTTCACTGCGCTCACTCGCTAGTAGGAAGATTTCGCCTACTGGGAATTTGCGCTCTTGAAGCACTTCCAAAATTGTTTCACCGACCGCACCGGTCGCACCTAATACGGCAACATTGTATTGCTGGCTCATTGACTTACCTCAACCTGAAAACCTAGTTCTGCTAATGGTGCAAGATTACATGTTTCATTACCCATTAGCGTGACAGCGCTGTACTCGCGGCGATCCCAGTAGTTCTTACGCATCAGGTCAAAAGAGCCTGGCTTACTGATTTCGCGGCGGAAAAGAGCGTCATCTTTACGCACATCATAGATTAACTGCGTGATGTTGTGCAGCGTCGCTTCATCCCATGCTCTGTCCAATACCATAGTAGGAACAGGCGCGGTTGGCAGTAAATCGCTGGCATGCGCACGTAATTCGTTATTTAAGAACTCACAGTAGCTGTTGAAAATCATCGTCGTACCGCGAGCTTTCCCTTCCAGACCATAGCCTGCAACGTGAGGGGTTGCGAATGCTAGCAGAGGCAGAAGCTCCATATCAACCTCTGGTTCAAATTCAAACACGTCGAGTGCCGCTGTAAAGCCGTCGTTTTTCAGTAAACGTTGCTTAAGCGCTTGGTTGTCCACGACTGGACCGCGTGCCGCATTGATAAGAATTTGATCGCTACGAAGACCATTTAGCACCTTCTCATCAATCAGATGATGCGTTGGGTATGGGCCATCTTTGGTGATTGGCGTGTGCAGCGTAATGATGTCAGAACGTTCGATCAACTCGGCTAGCGGAGTGAAGCTGCGAGAATCACCCTCTTCTTGTTTGAACGGGTCATTAATAAGCACATTAATGCCCATGCCCTTCAAACATTTTTCAAGATAGCTACCGACTTGCCCCGCGCCAATGATGCCAACGGTTTTATCGAAAACCGAGAATCCTTGCTGCTGTGCTAACACCATCATGACACTGAACACGTACTCAGCAACACCAACTTTGTTACAACCTGGTGCTGCGGTGAAGAAAATACCTTTCTCTTGCAATAGTGCTTGGTCTACATGATCCATGCCTGCTGTTGCTGTACCAACGAACTTCAGCTTGTTTGCTTTGCTGATCAGCTCTGCGTTTACTTTGGTGACTGAGCGAATCATTAACGCATCTACATCGACTAAATCATCGGCTGTCAGTGTACGACCAGGTTTTAAAATCACTTCACCGAGTTGGCTGAATAGCTCTTCAGCGTACGGCATATTTTCATCAACAATAATTTTCATAGCGCCAGCGTTTAACATCCATTTGTATGAGTTCGTTTATTCGCAAGATGCGAAGCTAAAGCGATTGTGCCCTTTTCTTGAAAAATCTCAACAATTAGAGTGAGCAAAAACAGGTTTCAGAAAAGAAAAAGCCCGGCTAAATTAGCCGGGCAAAGTTCCAGAACAAAAGGATCCTATCCCGCTCTCCTTGGGATAGAGTCTGCGTCTGTTCGACCAGTTTGACTGATCAAGCTCTGGAAACCGGTTTGTTGGTCCGTTTACGCCGTATGGGAAAGCACAGTGATATTCCGACCAACAAATTCAGTTAGCTTTGGGTCGCTTACGCTTGGTACTTTTTGATTACCAATGTCGCGTTTGTACCACCAAAACCAAAGCTGTTTGACATAACTGTCGTTAGCTCAGCGTCACGAGCTTCCGTTACGATGTCTAGACCTTGTGCTGCTTCATCCAAGTTAGAGATGTTCACACTTGGCGCAATGAAGTTGTTGTCTAGCATTAGCGTTGAGTAAATCGCTTCGTGAACGCCAGCTGCACCTAGTGCGTGACCTGTCATTGCTTTTGTTGCAGAAATAGCAGGGCTGTTGTCGCCGAATAGCTCTTGGATAGCGCCTAGCTCTTTCACGTCACCTACAGGAGTAGAAGTACCGTGTGTGTTGATGTAGTCGATAGCGTCAACATCTTGCATTGCCATCTTCATACAACGAACTGCGCCTTCACCTGATGGTGCTACCATGTCGTAGCCATCAGAAGTCGCGCCGTAACCTACGATTTCGCCGTAGATTTTCGCGCCACGTGCTAGTGCGTGCTCTAGCTCTTCGATAACCAGCATGCCGCCGCCACCAGAGATAACGAAACCGTCACGATCTGCATCGTAAGTACGAGATGCTTTTTCTGGCGTTTCGTTGTACTTAGTAGATAGTGCGCCCATTGCATCAAACATCATAGTTTGAGACCAATCTAGCTCTTCACCACCACCTGCAAAAACGATGTCTTGTTTACCAAGTTGGATAAGCTCCATCGCGTGACCGATACAGTGTGCAGACGTTGCACAAGCTGAGCTCATTGAGTAGTTCACACCACGAATCTTAAATGGTGTTGCAAGACACGCAGATACTGTTGAAGACATAGTACGTGGCACCATGTAAGGACCTACGCGTTTTACGCCTTTCGCACGCATCGTGTCAGTTGCTACTGTTTGGTTTAATGCAGAAGCACCACCAGAACCAGCAACGATACCTGTACGATCGTTTGAAACTTGTTCTTCAGATAGACCAGCGTCTTCAATTGCCTGCTGCATTGATAGGTATGCATAAGCAGCCGCATCACCCATAAAGCGCATCTGCTTACGGTCAATAAACTCTGCAGGGTTGATTTTCAGATCACCCCACACCTGCGAACGCAGACCGTTTTCTTTAAACTGCTCAGACGCAGTGATGCCAGATTTGCCCGCTTTAAGAGACGCTAGAACTTCTTCGACGTTGTTACCGATACTTGAAACAATACCCATACCGGTGATTACGACTCGTTTCATTATGACATTCCTATAATTCAAAAATCCGCTAGATAATAACTAAGATAGTCAACAAAAGTGGTCAGCTTTCCCAGAAATTCGTACAATCGCCGAATTCTAACCGCGCCAAATCACATATTTGCACCATTATGACTTCGATTAAAAACGCAGAACTTGGTTGGAACGAAGCTGGTACACCGGTTTCTGACCAATTTGATGATGTTTATTTCTCCAACGTAAACGGTCTCGAAGAGACGCGTTACGTGTTCCTCAAACAAAATCATCTACCAGAAAGATGGCAGGAATTTGACCAAAGACGTTTTGTTATTGGTGAAACCGGATTTGGCACAGGGTTGAACTTCTTAGCCGTGTGGCAATGGTTTACCGAATTTCGTCGCGAATATCCAGAGGCAACGCTAAAAGAATTGCATTTCGTTAGCTTTGAGAAGTACCCACTGAGCAAAGCTGATCTAGAAAAAGCGCACCAATCATGGCCAGAGTTGGCAGAGTTTGCTGAAAAGCTGCAACAGCACTATCCAGCCGCAGTGCCTGAGTGCCATCGCATTGTTTTAGAAGACGGCGCAATTACGCTCGACCTATGGTTTGGTGATATCAAAGACTGCATGCCGCTTGTTCCTTATGCTGAGCAAGGCTTGATTGATGCTTGGTTCTTAGACGGTTTTGCACCAAGCAAAAACCCAGAAATGTGGAACCAAAACCTATTCAACGGCATGGCAAAATTAGCGAAACAGGACTGCACGGTCGCAACCTTTACGGCAGCGGGCTTTGTGCGTCGCGGCTTAAACGAAGCGGGCTTTGCAATGAAGAAAGTCAAAGGCTTTGGCACCAAACGTGAAATGATCGCAGGTTCGATGGAGCAACGTGAAGCGCATTCAAACCACCTACCTTGGTTTAACCGCACAGCATCGACCAATCATGATTCCATCGCGATTATTGGTGGCGGCATCGCTAGCGCGGCTTTGGCTAAAACGCTGATTCGTCGCGGTCAAAATGTCACGCTTTACTGCAAAGACGCTCAACCCGCAGAAGGCGCATCAGGCAACCGCCAAGGCGCAGTGTACCCATTATTAAATGGTCCCCACAAAGGCGTTTCTCGTGTGTTTGCTCCGGGCTTTTTGTTTGCCCGTCAGTTTGTTGACCAAGCAGCGCAAGATATCCAATTTGATCACGATTGGTGCGGCATCACGCAACTCATGTGGGATAACAAATCTGCAGACAAGTTGGAAAAAATGCTTGCTGGTAATTTCACGCCAGAGTTGATTC
Organism: Vibrio sp. D401a; assembly: GCF_030248515.1. Taxonomy (NCBI): domain Bacteria; kingdom Pseudomonadati; phylum Pseudomonadota; class Gammaproteobacteria; order Vibrionales; family Vibrionaceae; genus Vibrio; species Vibrio sp. D401a. The sequence goes on from NZ_JAHGAI010000018.1 coordinate 71,485, forward strand.
ACAAACTATCTGCTGAAGAGACGGCTGAAAAAATTGGATTGCCGATCGATATGGCATCGGTTCATTACCCTCTTGGTGGCTGGTTATGCCCTGCTGAACTGACCCGTGGTTTGATTGCTCAACTGGAGAAAACAGAGCTTTTTGCAGCGAAGTTCGAGCATCAAGTCGAGTCACTAGATTGGGATGAAGCGCGTAAGGTTTGGGTATTAAAGGCTAACGGTCAAAGCTTTGAACACTCAACCGTGGTGGTAGCGAACGGCAGTGAATTCCAAACACTAACCCAAACCGCTGCTCTACCGATGGGTCAGGTAAAAGGCCAAGTTAGCCACGCCCCTGCAACTGAAACGCTGTCTAAGCTGAAAACAGTATTGTGTTACGACGGTTACATGACTCCTGTTAACCCGAATAATCAGCACTTATGCATCGGTGCAAGCTACGACCGCAGCCACCTAGACTACGAGTTTGACGAGGAAGCACAAAAAGACAACGCCGAGAAGTTGGTGAAGTGTTTGCCAGACCAAGCTTGGACGAAAGAAGTAGATACCTCTGGTAATTTATCACGCCAAGGCATTCGCTGCGTTAGCCGTGATCACCTGCCGTTTGTAGGTAACGTAGGCGACTTTGAAACCATCAAAACGCAATATGCGGGTCTACAAAATCAACAAGAACAAGACGTTGAAGCGATTCACCAGTTCCCTAACCTATTCTGTTTCCTAGGGTTAGGTTCTCGCGGTTTGAGCTCAGCGCCCCTAATGGCAGAAGTGTTGGCATCACAAATCTGTGGCGACCCGTTACCACTGCCTGTTGATGTACTGACTGAGCTGCACCCAAGCCGTATGTGGGTTAGAAAACTGCGTAAAGGTAAGGCGATTACTGAGCTGTAACGTTTTTCAAGTGCGTAAAGAACCCCTCCTAGCCTCCCCTTAAAAAGGGGAGGAACAAGTTCTTAGCCCCACATTCGTCCTACCCCTTTCCAAGGGGGAGTTAGAGGGGGTTACCAGCTTTTAGTTCAATGCCGCCACGGCCGCTTTCACTTGCTCGGCAATTTCCGCATTACGGAACTGACCCGCTTCCAAATCAAAGTTATCGTAGAAGCTTGGAACAGATTGCGATGCTTTCACTTCAGCACCGAAGTAAGGTGCAGAGCCTGTTGCCGCTGCCAAAACCGTTTGTGCACCACCTGGGCCTGGTGACGTTGCTAAGTACACCGCAGGTTTGTTTTGGAATACATTGCGCTCGATACGTGTCGCCCAATCGAATAAATTTTTGTAAGCCGCTGGGTAAGAGCCATTGTGCTCAGCAAAAGAAACCACCAAAGCATCAGCCGTAGCGATATCTGCAAGGAACGTCTTTGCACCTTCCGCTTGACCAATTTCTTTCTCTTTGTCTTCACTGAACAAAGGAACATCGTAGCTATTGAGGTCTAACACTTGCACGTCTGCACCTTCAACAAGGTTGGCAGCGTAAGTCGCAAGGGTTTTATTGATAGAGGTGGAGCTAGTAGAAGCGCCGAATGCGATAATTTTCATGGTTGTAATCCTTTGTTCACGTTTTGTACTCACTAGGGTAAAAGGTGAGCCTAGGTGCTACAACCACAAAAATTTTAAGGAGAGATTCGAAAATTTCGAAGGAGTTTATTTCAACTCTTTTTTGTTTTGACTAGAAGCTTAGAGCAACTAACCGAGCCCTAAGCTTGCGCTTGAAGCTCTTGCCACAGATCGCTCACTATCACGCGATCCGCAGGCGTCAGTTCTGAGCGCGCTGCTTCGAGGCTATTTTCGATGCGAGATTTCAGCTCAGTCACATCGTTAATGCCTTCTTCTTCACACGCTGCAGCAGACAGAGAAATGTGACCACGCAAATAACCACCAGCAAACAATTCATCATCCGATGCCGTTTCAATGCGAGCATCAATCAGTTCTAGTAGTTTTTCTTCAAATTCAATAATCATGGAGCTTCTCTGAGGTTATTTAATGGACTCGAATCAGTAACATTACCCTGAACCCGTAACTTGAAATTACTTAGCTACAAAGTCAGTCGTTTCCAGCGGCTTGGTTTGGTAAAAGGCACGCAACGCATCCGATAGCATTTTCACGCGAGGCGGAAGACCGTTTTCTAGAATACCCATGACTTCATTGTGCACTTTGTGCATGAAACCAAGACGATCTGGTTCAAAATCGCCGTGTAGATTGTCACAACTGACGTTAAAAGGGAAGTCAGCACTTTTCGCTAGAATCCACTCATACGCTTGAGGGCGAATTTCCACTTTTTCAAACTCAGCTTGAACCTCGGCTGTGCGGCCGTCAGGTTCATACCAGTAACCAAAATCTTCCAGCAAACGACGCTCGGGTCCTGCTACGCACCAATGGGCAATTTCGTGCAGCGCTGACGCATAGAAACCACGAGCAAAAATAATCCGATGATGGGGATGCTCTTGATCTGCTGGTAAGTAAATCGGCTCATCACCACCGAGTTCTAGCTTAGTATTAAAAGACTCGAGAAATGTATTATTGAAAATGGTGATAAGGTCTTGATATTCGTGGTTCATGATCGATTCTGTACTTCAAATTGATATGCGGTGCGCATTGTCGCTGTTTTTGTTACGCAGGTAAAGCCACACAACAAGTTTGGTTATTAGCTGAATTTATCTGAAAGCGGCTTTCTCCATACAATTTCTCATTCGTCACAGATCACATTTCCCACTACACTCACGCCTTATTTTTAAGCTTAATGCTGGCGACTTCAACGCCACTTAAAGCGTGATTCTTTTTGGGTTTGAGCCCCTTCCAAGGCTTAAATCTTGTTGGTAAGTTTTGCTGCTGTTTTCCTTAATCTCAAGGATCATGACAGAGCCCTTTTATTTGAGTGTCCCCTTATGCTGCTAAGTGTGTTGTACATCATTGGTATCACGGCTGAAGCCATGACTGGAGCATTGAGCGCTGGTCGAAGAAAAATGGATTGGTTTGGCGTTATGCTGGTAGCCAGTGCAACGGCAATTGGTGGCGGTACAGTACGCGACATTCTACTAGGTCACTACCCTCTGGGTTGGGTAAAGAACCCAGAATTTCTAGCAATCACGTGCGTTGCGGGTGTACTAACGACGGGCTTAGCAAAATGGGTAATTAAGCTCAAAGGTCTGTTCATCCGTTTGGATGCGCTGGGCTTGATCGTATTTAGCATCATCGGTACCAAAGTGGCGATTGGCATGGGCTTGCACCCTGGAATCTGTATGGTATCTGCATTGGTAACTGGCGTATTTGGTGGCCTGCTACGTGATTTGATTTGTCGCCAAACGCCGCTTGTGCTGCATGAAGAGCTTTACGCCTCAGTGGCACTTATTGCATCTGGTTTATACCTAGCTCTGCTTGAGTTCAACGTACCAGATGTAACCGCGACGATTGTCACTCTGATTACTGGTTACATGCTGCGTATGGCTGCAGTACGCTTCAAATGGCGCTTACCTTCATTCCACTTGGAAACAGAAGGTTCAATTCACTAATTGAATTCGAAACCAATTGAAACACCATTAAAAAGGCAGCTCATTGAGCTGCCTTTTGTGTTTATAAGCTCAAACCTCCATCAATATCGAAAGCAGCACCTCGCAGCCCAATGGATGATTCAGATAGTAGAAACTCTATCGCAGGAACTATGTCCTTTGGCGTTAAAATTCTACCTGCTGGTGTCTCTTTCATCGCCAATTTCAACCCATTAAATGCTTCTTGAGACATTCCTGCTTTCTCTTGAATATCGGTAGCTGTTACTCCTGGCCGTACGCTGTTAATACGAATCCCTCGTTCAGCAAGTTCTAGATTCAATACTCCCACTAGACCTTCTAGCGCCATTTTACTCGACGTATAAAGTGAAGAATTCACAAAGGCCTTTTCAACAACCAAACTGGAGACCATCACGACACTGGCCGGGTTATTCATCACCGGAAGTAACGACTGCAACATAAAAAACGGCGCTTTAAAATTGGTATTTAAAGTAAGCTCAAATTCTTCAAGCGATGTAGTTCCTAATTCGTTAGGGAAGTAAACACCAGCATTAAAAACCACGCCATCCAACTTAATATTCAGCGCTTGAATCTCTTTACCAATAGCTTGTACATCATGGTGGTTTTCATTGTCACACAGTAACGTAGTGATGTTAGCGCCTAATTTTGTTTCAACATCATCTAATTTCACTTTATTTCGACCTGTTATAACAACGTGATAGCCTTCACTTGCTAACTTTCGAGCTAATTCCAACCCTATCCCAGACGTTGCTCCCGTGACCAATATTGCGTTTGACTTCATGTTTTCCTTCCTTTGAATTGAATCCAAAGTCAGGTTAATTGAAAGTATCAATAATTATTAGCTACCAAACCATCATCATTTTGTTTCTATATGAGCACCAATAGCCTCTTTGATATCCATAAATTACTCCCACACTTGGCAACCTTTCGCCTTGTCGTAGAGCGAGGAAGTTTTCAGTCTGCAGCAAATGAACTCAATTTACCGCGCTCTTCTGTAAGCAAGAAAATTCGCCAGTTAGAAGAGATTGTAGAGCAACGCCTGATCCAAAGAACCACTCGAAAGCTAACTTTAACTGAGGCGGGAGAAGCGTTACTCAATACTACTCAAGAACTTCCTTCTCTAATAGACAAGATGGAAACCTTTCTACTCGACCAACAAACGATACCGAGTGGAAAGGTGAAAATCAGTTGCTCGACACTTCTTGGGCAACACTATTTGCTACCACAAATGAAATATCTGGTAGCTTGCTTTCCACAGATCCAATTTCAACTGAGTTTTGATGACAACTGTGTCGACTTAATTGAGAGCAAAATTGATATTGCAATCCGGATAGGTGAGTTACCAGACTCACCAATGCTGGCGAGAAAGATTGGAGAAAAGCGTTGGTGCTTCGTCGCAAGTGATGACTATTTAAAAGTGAATGGCTATCCCACCCACCCGAACCAATTGGTTTTCCATCAGTGTTTAGTTTTTGCCAATCAGACTTCTACACAGAACCATTGGCAATTTGTCGATGAAAATAAAAACATTGAATCCGTATCAGTAGAGGGCGCAATACAAAGTGATGATGCAAGGGCCTTGGTAGAGTTGCTCAAACAAGGAGTAGGTATTGCGAGACTTGATCCTAATGTCATCGCATCAGAATTAGAGAGCGGCGAACTGACAACCATACTCGACAGCTATACTGTGGACTTTACCGCTCCCATTCAACTACTTTGTCTCGGGAAAGCCACTCATTCCAAAGCGAGTAGAGCGGTTTGGGATGAGCTCGCAAGAGTTCTTCCTCCGCGACTCAAAATAAAAAAATAGCGCCCATCGGCGCTATTTTTTTAAATCTTTGGAGTCTCGGTTTGTACACCATGGTTTTGACCACGATGACGTAGCAAGTGATCCATCACGACAATAGCCAGCATCGCTTCTGCGATAGGCACAGCGCGGATCCCCACACAAGGGTCATGACGACCTTTAGTGATCAACTGAGTTGGTTCACCTTCTTTAGTGATAGTCTCACCTGGCACCGTAATGCTTGAGGTTGGCTTAAGCGCGATGTTTGCAACAATCTCTTGACCAGTAGAGATACCGCCAAGAATGCCGCCCGCGTGGTTACTACCAAAGCCTTCTGGTGAAAGCGTATCACGGTGCTCGCTGCCTTTTTGGTTTACCACATCAAAACCGTCACCGATTTCCACGCCTTTCACTGCATTGATGCTCATTAACGCGTGCGCGATGTCTGCATCCAAACGATCAAATACAGGCTCACCAAGACCAACAGGCACGTTGGTTGCCACGACCTGAATTTTAGCGCCGATAGAGTCGCCTTCTTTTTTCAGATCACGGATAAGTTGATCAAACGCTTCCACTTTGTCTGCATCTGGGCAGAAGAACGCATTGTTTTCGATTTCATTCCAATCCACTTTATCGATTGAAACGTCACCCATTTGCGACAAGTAAGCGCGGATTTCTACACCGAACTCGTCTTTTAGGTATTTCTTAGCGATTGCACCAGCCGCCACACGCATTGCCGTTTCACGAGCAGACGAACGGCCGCCACCTCGATAGTCGCGCACACCGTATTTTTGGTGGTAAGTGTAATCAGCGTGTCCTGGACGGAACTTGTCTTTGATGTCTGAGTAGTCTTTAGAACGTTGGTCTGTGTTCTCGATCATCAGACCAATTGAAGTACCTGTGGTTTTACCTTCAAAAACGCCAGAAAGAATTTTTACTTCGTCCGGTTCACGACGTTGGGTAGTGTAACGTGATGTGCCAGGACGGCGACGGTCGAGATCCGTTTGCAGATCTGCCTCAGTGATTTTCAAACCTGGAGGGCATCCGTCTACGATACATCCTAGTGCGATACCGTGACTTTCTCCGAATGTCGTTACTCGGAAATGTTGTCCGATACTGTTTCCTGCCATTACTTCCTCAAGTTCTTGTCGCCACGCTCTCCATGAGCGCAACTGCTTTTCAATTCTTCGTGGAATCATAGTGGCGGTATTACGTTTTGATGTAAAGCCCGATTTGGTGGAAAAAACAAAACAGCCGAAATTTTCCAAGCTCAGTGCGAAGCGGATAAAAAAACACCGAGCACTGGGCTCGGTGTTTTCATTGTTTATTCGAATGGTTTATTTCGACAGACTTAGTCTTTGTACAGTTTGAACTCTTCTGCACACTCAACCAATTGGTCACGCGTTAGCATGAATACGCCGTGACCACCGTTCTCGAACTCAATCCAAGTGAATGGAATTTGTGGGTACTGTTCCATCATGTGAACCATTGAGTTACCTACTTCACACACAAGAATACCGTCGTCTGTTAGGTAGTCAGGTGCGTTAGCAAGAATACGGCGAACCAGTTTTAGACCGTCAGTACCAGCAGCTAGACCTAGCTCAGGCTCGTGCGTGAACTCGTCTGGTAGGCTGTTCATGTCTTCTTCGTCCACGTAAGGTGGGTTAGACACGATCAGGTTGTATTTCTCTTTTGGAAGATCGCGGAACAAGTCAGAGCGGATTGGGAACACTTGTTGCTCCATACCGTGATCTTGTACGTTTTGCTCAGCCACTTGTAGAGCGTCTGTAGAGATGTCGATCGCGTCAACTTCTGCTTCAGGGAAAGCGTGCGCACAAGCAATCGCGATACAACCAGAACCCGTACATAGGTCCATGATGCGCGTAGGCTCTTCCACCAACCAAGGTTGGAATTCCGCTTGAATCAATTCACCGATTGGAGAACGTGGCACAAGTACACGCTCATCAACGAAGAATTCAAGACCGCAGAACCATGCTTTGTTCGTTAGGTATGCAGTTGGTGTACGCTCGTTGATGCGTTTTACTACGCGCTCAACAATACGCAGACGCTCGCTTGTCGTAAGGCGAGAGTTCAATACGTGCGGAGGCACATCAATCGGCAAGTATAATGTTGGCAGGATAAGCTGAACTGCTTCATCCCACGCATTATCAGTGCCATGACCGTAAAACAGGTTAGCTGCGTTAAAGCGGCTTACCGTCCAACGAATCATATCTTGAAGGGTATGGAGCTCCGATACCGCCTCTTCTACAAAAATCTTATCCAAAATTGCCTCCGAAAAGCGCTACAATACTGCCATAAATTGTAAAAATGAAATTGTTTACCTAATGAGCAAAAAAGACACCGAACACGATGACGATTTCGCCTTGTTTAAGGATGCAGTACAGGGCGTAAAAAAGTTGCGACAGGATACCATAATCCAGCAACCAAAAAAAAATTCTAAACAAAAAGAAATCAAACGCTCAAACCGTGAAGCGAGTGATTCTGAGTTTTACTTTTCTGATGAGTTTGTTCCACTTCTTAATGAAGAGGGACCAACTCGTTATGCACGTGACGATGTGTCCACTTATGAAGTGAAACGTCTTCGTCGTGGCGTGTACGTGCCTGACGTCTTCCTAGACATGCACGGCATGACACAGCAAGAAGCCAAGCGAGAACTCGGTGCGATGATCGCGTACTGCGTGAAAAACGAAATCCACTGTGCGTGTGTACAACACGGCATCGGTAAGCACATTCTGAAGCAGAAAGCGCCGCTTTGGTTAGCTCAACATCCAGACGTAATGGCATTCCACCAAGCGCCTCTAGAGTTTGGCGGCGATGGTGCCCTACTGGTGCTACTGTCTATTCCAGAAAAATAACTCACCGACTTCGAGAAGTACTTCTCGGACGAGCAAGAACGACAAAGGCAGGTTAACCCTGCCTTTTTGTTTTTCTCGAGCCATCATCCCGAGAGGTGGTGCTCTATGGCGTGATATGCCAAAGCACTTCACCGCGTTGTGTTTGCGGATCAAATTCGATGCACACCAAGCCAGATGTCGGGAACATTGGCGGCGTCATGTCTTTCACAAATTCCGAGGTAAGGTAGCCCACCAGCGGCAAGTGCGACACAAGCAAAAGAGATTCAAGCTTCTCAACTTCAATCAACGCATTAGCGAAATCAAACACTTGGTCGGATTGACCGTAAGGCGTGATGTCTTCACACGTTTCGATGCTCTTAGCCGAAAAGTGTGCGCTGATTTCTTGCCAAGTTTGCTGCGCTCGAATGTACGGGCTCACCAGTACTTTGTCGAATTGAGCAAAACCTTGCTCTTTACATGCTCGGGCAACTGCTTCCGATTCAGTTCTGCCTCTTGGGGTCAGTTGTCTTTCCGCGTCGGTGTTCGCAAAATGCTCTGCTTCACCGTGACGCAAGATAAATATTTTCATGTTATTTCCTAGGGATAGCTAACGCTACCAAAAGGTTGACTGCTATCTTTATACGGATAGCGGGCTAACTTTAATAATGTCGAAACAAAAATACTGATATAATTATCGGTTCATTATACCAATTCGCTTGCTAAAGATAGCGACTTTCTTAACAATCTATTAAAAAGAATATACTCAGTTCATCACATTCTACGATGAAGTTATGAACTCAGTGCATTCCTTCAAATAGCTCGAACCCCATAGCAATTTGCTGATGGGCTTATGCAGTACTCTTACGAATAACAAAAATGCGGCAAGCAGTATTTGTCGAAGCGCAAACTTTGCGCCTCCCCGCTCGGGGATCATAATTACTGTAATGCGAAATCTGGAGACGCATCGTGCACCTAAGTCCAAACGATTCAAATCAATACCGCTACATTACATTGAGTAATGCCCTGCGCGTGTTGCTGATTCATTCTGACACGGCTCAACAGTCGGCAGCAGCCCTAGCAGTTAACGTTGGACACTTTGATGACCCAATGGATCGTCAAGGTCTGGCACACTACCTAGAACACATGCTTTTTTTGGGTACGGAAAAATACCCTAAAGTTGGCGAGTTTCAAAGTTATATTAGTCAACATGGTGGCACCAACAATGCTTGGACGGGTACTGAGCACACTTGTTTCTTCTTCGATGTGACACCAACTGCATTTGAAACGGCACTCGACCGCTTTAGTCAATTTTTTACCGCGCCACTGTTTAACGAAGAAGCGCTAGACAAAGAGCGCCAAGCAGTCGACTCCGAATACAAGCTCAAACTCAATGATGACTCTCGCCGTCTGTATCAAGTAAACAAAGAAGTCATTAACCCTGAACATCCATTCGCTAAATTCTCCGTCGGCAACGCAGGTACACTAGGCGATCGCGATGGCAAATCCATTCGCGATGAGATTGTTGAGTTTCACCATTCACAGTATTCCGCAGATTTGATGACGCTGACTTTGTTTGGTCCGCAATCTCTGGATGAACAGCAAGCGTGGGTGGAAACCATGTTTGCTGATATTCCAAACCACCAGCTGCGCGGTAAGTCGATCGATGTGCCTATCGGCACTGAAGACAGCACAAGCATTTTGGTCCAAGTCGAACCTATCAAAGAATTCCGCAAACTGATCCTGACTTTCCCAATGCCAGGAATGGATGAGCACTATAGCGTGAAGCCCCTCTCCTACTTTGCCCACCTGTTAGGCTATGAAGGCGAAGGCAGTCTGATGATCCAATTGAAAGAGAAAGGCTGGATCACTTCCCTCTCTGCAGGGGGTGGCGCGAGTGGCAGCAACTATCGAGACTTTACGGTGAGCTGCACACTGACGCCAAGTGGCTTAGATCATGTCGATGACATCGTTCAAGCTGTATTCCAGTACCTTTCCATGATCAAACAAAATGGCATGGATGAGTGGCGCTACTTGGAAAAACAAGCGGTGTTGGAATCGGCTTTCCGCTTCCAAGAGCCATCTCGTCCAATGGATTTGGTCAGCCATCTAGTGATCAACATGCAGCACTATCAACCGGAAGACACGGTTTATGGTGACTACAAAATGGCAGGCTACGATGAAAAGCTTCAACGTTCATTGTTGCAATATCTTTCGGTTGAAAATGTTCGCGTCACGTTGATTGCAAAAGGTTTGGAATACAACCAAACCGCAGAGTGGTACTTCACGCCTTACTCGGTCACCCCATTCAGCGAAGACCAACGTCGTTTCTATAAACAAATCGATCCTAGCTGGCACTTCGTGCTACCAGAAAAGAACCCATACATTTGTTATGACCTAGACCCGAGGCCATTCGAAAATGGAGGGTCGCTACCAGAATTGGTTGAAGATCTCGAAGGCTTCCGACTCTGGCATCTGCAAGATGACGAATTCCGCGTGCCAAAAGGCGTCGTGTATGTCGCTATTGATAGTTCTCACGCGGTAGCATCTCCGAAAAACATCGTGAAAACCCGGCTATGTGTTGAGATGTTCCTCGATTCTCTGGCGCAAGAAACCTACCAAGCGGAAATTGCAGGCATGGGCTACAACATGTACGCTCACCAAGGCGGAGTTACTCTCACGCTGTCGGGCTTTAGCCAAAAACTGCCTCAACTGCTAGAGATGATTCTGCATCGTTTTGCGGCGCGTGAATTTAGTCCTGCTCGATTTGAAACCATCAAACAGCAACTGCTACGTAATTGGCGAAATTCTTCCCAAGATCGTCCTATTTCGCAGCTTTTCAATGCGTTGACAGGATTACTTCAACCAAACAATCCACCATTCGCAACATTGGTTGAAGCACTGGAAGAAATTGAGGTGGATGAGCTGTCTGTGTTTGTGGAGTCGATTCTTGCTGAGCTTCACGTTGAGATGTTTGTGTATGGTGACTGGCAGCGCCAGCAAGCTCACAATATGGCAACTACCTTGAAAGATGCTCTGCGCGTAAAAGAGCAGCGCTACGAGGAGGCGCTCCGTCCATTGGTCATGCTGGGTGAAAACGGCAGCTTCCAACGTGAAGTGCATTGCAACCAGCAAGATTCTGCGGTTGTTATCTACCATCAGTGTGAAGATATAGAGCCTCGCAATATTGCCCTGTACTCACTTGCGAATCATTTGATGTCCGCAACCTTCTTCCATGAAATCCGGACTAAACAGCAGCTTGGTTACATGGTCGGCACTGGCAATATGCCGCTCAATCGTCATCCAGGTATAGTGCTTTACGTGCAATCACCTAACGCAGCTCCCGCCGAACTGGTTACCTCGATTGATGAGTTCTTAAATGCTTTTTACATGGTGCTATTAGAGCTCAATGAGTACCAGTGGCACAGTAGTAAACGGGGGCTGTGGAACCAGATAGCAGCGCCAGACACGACGTTACGTGGCAGAGCGCAGCGCCTTTGGGTTGCCATCGGAAACAAAGATACTGAGTTCAACCAACGAGAAAAAGTACTACAGGAACTAAAAAGCCTTACCCGTACAGATATGATTCGTTTTGTCGTAAATGAACTTAAACCTCGTACTGCCAATCGTTTAGTAATGCACTCTCAAGGAACATCGCATATTGATGCTCCGCGTATTGATTTAGGGTTAGAAATAGGTTCAACAGAGGAATTTCAACTGCGTCCAAAAGACTGTGGTTTAGGGTAAAGCTCGACCACAGGACTGGCGTAAAATGGTAAAAATGAGACTTTCGTTTATGCTGTAATTACCTTGTTCAATAAATACGCAGACACGAGGATTACATGAAAAAGCTACTTTTACTTGCTGCTGTACTAATGCCACTTGCACCCGCTGCTTACGCAGATATCTCAATTAAAGGTGACGGCTTCGAGTTAAGTGAGGACTGTTTGCGCCTTGATGGTGATAACGTATCAATTAAGTCAGACGACTGCTCTGGCAAACACAACAAAGGAAAAGGGAAAGGTAACGCCAGTATCCATGGTGATGATAACCCTGGTAAAGGTCATGGAAATGATAAAGGAAAGGGAAAAAACAAAGGCAAGAATGACGACTAATTGTCTGTAAACGGATCCTCTTTCAGAAATCAAAAAGGCTTGCATCACGCAAGCCTTTCTATTTTTTGCTATGGCAATTAGTCGTAGAAATTACGACCTTCGCCAGCTCGAGTCAACAAACCATCACATGGCGCGTAACGATCGCCGTATTTCGATGCAAACTCGTTCATTTTCTCAACCAGCTCTTTCAAACCGAATTGATCCATGTAGCGGAATGGACCACCTAGGAATGGCGGGAAACCAATACCAAAGATCGCGCCGATATCGCCATCTCGTGGAGAACGAATAATACCGTCGTCTAAACAGCGAACGGCTTCGTTTAGCATTGGCAATACACAGCGTAATGCAATGTCACTGTCGCTCAGTTTTGATTCTGGCGTCAGGTTCAGCAGCTTGTACACAGACTTATCGACTTCTTTCTTCTTACCTTTGTAGGTGTAGAAGCCTTTACCACTCTTACGGCCTTTACGACCGTCGTTCAGTAGTGTATCGAACACGTCTGGACCTTTGAATCGCTCGCCCAACTCATTAACCAAGATCGGCATGATTTTCGCACCGATATCAACGCCGACTTCATCCAACAAAGTAATCGGACCAACTGGGAAACCGAAGTCAAGCAGAGCACCATCAAGTTGTTCAATCGGCTCATTTGCCAGCAAGATGTGCGCAGCTTCGTTCATGTAAGGTGCCAGAATACGGTTTACATAGAAGCCAGCTTTGTCTTTAACAACGATTGGTGTCTTGCCCTGCTTCTTCGCAAGTGCAACAACCGTAGAAATGGTCTCTTCTGAAGTAGTTTCATGAGGAATCACTTCCACCAGCGGCATTTTCTCTACCGGACTGAAGTAGTGCAGACCGACGATGTTTTCTGGGCGCTCTGCTTTTTCCGCAATTTTGTGAATTGGTAACGAAGACGTATTGGTCGCAAAAATGGTTTCCGGTTTAGCGTTCGCTTCGATATCCGCAACCATCTTTTGCTTCAGATCGAGATCTTCAAACACCGCTTCGATAACCACATCAATATGGTTGAAGCTTGTAAAATCAATACCACCAGACAATTGCAGCATCTTCGATTGCAGACCTGCTTTCGAGATAATGCGGCGCTTACGCTGTTTTTCGAACAACTTGTAGTTGTAGTTCAATGCGTTAAGCACACCATCATTGCTGACGTCTTTAATTCGTACTGGCACTTTCGCCTTCGCAACAGAAACGTGGCTGATGCCCGCCCCCATTAAACCGCCACCCAACACGCCAACTTTATTGACTGTAGCTGGGTCTGCTTCCGCGCCGTTTTCTTTCTTCATTTCAGTGGTGGCAAAGAAGATAGAGCGCAATGCTTTAGATTCTGAGCTCATCACCAGTTCGCCAAAACGCTTCGCTTCAAGCTCTTGACCTTGCACAAAGCCCTTTTCAAGGCCATGCTGGATCACTTCTAGAATCGCAACCGTTGCTGGGTAGTTACCACGGGTTTTTTCATTGGTTTTCTTCGCGGCTTGCTCAAACACAAACTTACGACCTAAACCGCTGCCCGACATCAACTTCTCTTTGGTCGATTGCTTCTTCTTACCTTTGCTCTTTCCTTTTTCGATAAGCTGTTTTGCTACATCAAGAAGGATCGTATGTGGCACACACGCATCAACAACGCCCAGTTTTTTCGCTTTCTTAGCACGCAGTTGTTTACCTGTAAGGATTAAATCTAACGAAGGCAGCAAACCAATCAAACGCGGAAGACGTTGAGTACCGCCAGAACCTGGCAGCAGGCCAAGCTGCACTTCTGGCAGGCCTAGACGCGTTTTATCTGAATCGGTACATACACGGTAGTCACACGCGAGAGCAAGCTCTAAACCACCACCAAGACACGGACCATGAATCGCAGCAACAACCGGATAAGGCAGATCGGAAAGCTGTTGGAACAACTCTTGACCTTGCTTAGCCAATGCCTCGGCTTCACTTGCCGTGGTGCACGCTTCAAGCATACGAACATCGGCGCCCGCGACAAAATTATCTGGTTTTAGGGAATGAATGATCATCCCTTTTACGCCACTGGAGTCTTTGAGTAGAGCGAAGATCTCTTTCATCTCATCTGCAAACGCAGCTTGCAGAGTGTTCATTTTTTCGTTTGGCACATCGATGGCTAGCCAAGCAATGTTCTGCTCATCAATCTTTAGACTAAATGCTTTTTGCTCGCTCATTACTCAACCTCCAAAATCATTGCTGCACCAAGACCGCCTGCGGCACATGCTGTATTCAACGCAAGACCACCGCCACGACGTTTAAGCTCACGCAGTGTTTGGGTCATCATACGAGCGCCAGTTGCTGCAAATGGGTGACCGTAGGCAATTGACCCCCCAAGAACGTTGAACTTATCCATGTCGATTTCACCTATCGCTTTCGAACGACCTAGGTTTTCTTGGGCAAATTTATCAGAAGCAAACATCTTCACGTTCGCAAGCGCTTGAGCAGCAAACGCTTCATGCATGTCGATTAACGTCAGGTCTGACAACTCTAGACCCGTATTCTCCAACACTTTTGCTGTTGCGTATGTTGGCCCCATCAGCATGTCCATTTCTACGCCAATAGCCGAAAACGCATAACCGCGAATGTAGCCAAGAATTTCCATGCCAAGTTCTTTCGCTTTGCCTTCACGCATTAGCATCACAGCTGCACCACCATCGGTTAATGGCGTACTGTTCGCTGCTGTTACGCTGCCGTATTGGCGATCAAAGGCCGGACGCAGTTTTGCGTAGCCTTCTAATGTTGAGTCATGACGAATGTTGTTATCTTCAGAGATCCACTTTTTGTAAGGTTCAGGGAAAGCGGTCATCACTTCATCTTGGATCTTTCCGTCTTTCCAAGCTTGCGAAGCTAAAGAATGAGAACGGTGCGCCAAAGCATCTTGCTCTGCACGAGTAATGCCGTGCGATTTCGCCATTTGCTCGGCAGTCTGGCCCATAGAAAGCCCCGTCGAATATTCAGCCACTGCCGGCGGCACTGGCATTAAATCTTTGAAGCTGAGTTTCTTAAGAATGTTGAGCTTTTGACCCAGCGTTTTGGTTTTGCTTAACGCAAGCAAGTTAGCGGCAAGTTTCTTCGAAACACCAATTGGCAGAACAGATGAAGAATCCGCACCACCCGCGATACCAACATCAATGCTGCCCGCCATAATGCTTTCAGCCACGTTGACTGCAGCTTGGAAGCTGGTTGCACACGCACGAGTCACACTGTACGCATCGGTATGGATATGCATACCGGTACCAAGCACGATTTCACGTGCAATGTTTGGCGCTTCTGGCATTTGAACTACTTGCCCAAATACCACTTGTTCGATGAGTTTCGGATCGATGTCTGTACGAGCAAGCATTTCGCTCACTACCATTTTGCCTAAATCGACCGCTGGCACCTGGCTGAACTCAGTGCTTTGACGAGCAAAGGGGGTTCGTAGCCCTGCGACAATAGCAACACGTTCACCGTGGCGTGTTTTCACTTCCTGCTTGCCCATTGTTTCTCCTTAAATACAAGAGGTCTGACCTGATGCATTGTAATCAGTTTGTTAAATTTATCAAACGTGCGTTTAAATAAACGTGAAGCGAGTAGATCTATTGCGCTAGTCCATTGATTCTTCTGCGTTTAAGATAAACGAACTATATAAGCTCTAGTAGGAAGAGAGGGGAAGTGGAAAAATTGGCAAAAAAAAACCACACAAAACTGTGTGGTCGGAATATCTATAAAACAATTAACATACGCCAATTGTAAAATTAATCAGTTTCCTGATTAGGAGAAAGTAAAGTCAGCCTTCAAAAGGAAGTGTCATCTTGCTCAACATGTTAGTCGCAATGACTAACTAGATGACAAGATGTACTATAGCCCCTTCAGTGTATGAGATTTTGAAATAGATCAATTTTTATGGTGTTTTTATATATTCCTGTTCACTCAAAGATCAAAAAGAGTATTTGAACGGTATCGAGCTGATAAGCGACATCATAAAAAACAATAAAGACAAATCGTCATCGCTCTCGGTAAGCAACTGACTATAAGATTAGTAATTTATGCTGCTAAGCTACATTGATATGTAGTCACTTTGGTATTTAAGACCTCACAGAGCAAGACGGAGGCTCCTGTGGCAATATTTAAAATGTTTGGAAAGAAAAATTCCAACAGTCCGGTCAACTCTGATATGGACAGACAAAGAAAATACGAAGCTCTTGTTCGGGGCTATCACAGAGACTTGTATCGCTACGCTTACTGGTTGTGCAAGGATAAGGCGGTTGCAGAAGATTTGGTTCAAGAGACCTGTCTGCGTGCATGGAAGTCGCTGGATAGTCTTCAAGATGAAAAGGCTGCAAAATCTTGGCTTATTACCATATTAAGACGAGAAAACGCACGCCGCTTCGAGCGTAAACAATTTGATTTGGTTGATATCGATGACTACGGCAATGATGCTAAAGTCAGCGATGACCCACATCATCAACAGGAATGGCTGCAAGCTCAGATCATGAAGCTCGACGTCGAATACCGTGAACCTTTATTTCTTCAAGTTGTAGGCGGTTTCAGTGGAGAAGAAATCGGTGACATTCTTGATTTAAACAAGAACACAGTAATGACGCGCCTATTCCGTGCCCGAAATCAATTAAAAGAGATGTTGGATTCTCAAGATACTCAGAGAGGACAAAAAAATGGATGATTTAGAATTTCGTCGTCGTATTTTGTCGGATCCAAAACAGAAGGATGAAGAGATTCTGCGAGCTTTAGCTGAGAACGATGCTAACAGCAAGTTTGTTGATGACGTTTTGGATCTCGACCTTAAAATCAAGCAAGCCATGAATGTGGATGTGCCTGAAGACCTTGCCGACAAAATTCTGTTTAGCCAAACGTCAAACGCGCTAGATGACGACAAAGTGGTAAGACCGAATTTTGCTCGCAAAGCGATGGCACTGGCGGCATCGGTTGCGTTTACTGCTGGTCTACTTGTAGGTCAAATCAACTGGGGTAATGTCATTGTTTCTCCAGCGCAAGCGAGCCTAGCTGATACCGCCATGAAACACGTCGTGGCTGAGAAAGAGTTCGTTAACCAATTAGACGAGAATGTTTCTAATAGGCAAGTAAACGCCAAGATGATGCCTTTCCATTATCAAATCAATGGCGACTTTCCTTACCACGTCTACTACCTGAATCATTGTGGCTTTGGTGAGTCGAACAATGCCCTTCATATGGTCTTCCAAGGAAAAGAAGGCAAAGTAACCATGTTTGTTACTGACGTGAAGAGTGATCAGAAAGTCGACTTTGATAAAGATGGTATGAGTGGCGTTGTGAAACCCGTAGGTAAAGCAAGTATGATTCTTGTTGGTAACAGCGGTGAAGACGTTGAAGCCATCGCAGCGAAACTCGCTCCTATGATGGAACCAATGTAAGAACATCATCGAAACCACAATACTAAACAGTAAAAAGCCGCTAAATTTCGAAATTTGGTGGCTTTTTGTTTATAAATTCAAAGCAAAACATTCACCCCACCTATTGAGTTTAGAGTCAAAACTCTAAATTATGCACTTTAGGTGCAATTTCCCGACATTTAGACATCATTTCTGCAATTTTTATTCAAATTTATCCAATGGTCGGATTTGTATGGTCCACTCTTAATACTACTATCTGCGCCACTGAGCAAAAGCTCAACTTATCGTCCAAAGAGACGAAACTAATAAGGAATAAAAAATGACTCAGAACACGCGTCTGTTTAAAAAGACTCTCCTAGCAGTAACGGTTGCAATGGCATCAGGCCAAGCAATGGCAGCTGGTTTCCAGCTAAACGCACAATCAGCGACAGGTATCGGTCGTGCATTCGCAGGTGATGCGGTAATTGCAGATAACGCATCTGTAATGGCTCGTAACCCTGCAGCAATGGCTCTATTTGACACAATGGAACTGTCGGTAGGTTTTGAAAGCATTACTTCAATGATTGAAGTAAAAGATGCAACTTACCGCGGTTTAACTGCCCCACTAGGTACATCTTCAAACTACGACGATGCAGGTGACACTTCTATTGCACCCAATATCCACCTAATCGTTCCTGTAAATGACAAATTTGCTTGGGGTGTAAATGCTTACTCTAACTTTGGTACCAAGACTGAGTTTGATGACAGCTTTGTAGCAAAAGAGTACGGCGGCCTGACTGACGTTAAAAGTGCAAACCTCGGCGTTGCAGGCTCTTACCGTCTAAATGATCAATGGAGCTTTGGTGCTGGTCTAGACCTTATCTATGGCCAAGGTACAATGAAGCGCGAACATGGCATGCTAGGTACTCTAGTGGATGTTGATAAAGCTGATGGTTGGGCAGTAGGCTTTAACGTAGGTACGGTTTACGAGTTAGACGAAGACAACCGTTTTGGTTTGTCTTACCGCTACAGCCCAGAGATGGAAGCAAAAGACGACAAAGGTCAGAAAATCACACTTCCTCTACCAGATATGGCAGAGTTCTCTGGCTACCATAAAATTACCGACACTAAGTTTGCCGTACACTATTCTGTTCAGTACATCGGCTGGAGCGCCTTTGATCAGATCGAATTCCGCAACCTTCAGGGCTCACCACTTGGTTCAAGCTACGATAAGCAATACCAATGGCAAGATGGTTGGCACTACGCAATTGGTGGTACTTACTACCTAAACAGCGATTGGACGCTTCGTACAGGTTACATGTACGACACAAGCGCACAAGATTCCCTAACTTCTGTATCGGTTCCTGATTCAGACCGTCAATGGTTCTCAGCAGGCTTCACATACCACATCGATAATAAGTCAAACGTAGACTTTGGCTTTACTTACCTAATGGGTAAAGATGTAGATGTAAACGAGTCAACACCGAATCCAATGCATGTTCCAGGAAACCCATTAACAGGACCTGCAAACATCTCATCGCTATCAGCGACAACCCATGCGGACGCGATTCTATTCGGCTTACAATACAGCCGCAGCTTCTAAGCAGTAAGCGACGAACTAATATAATCACTCTCTATGTAAAAGGCTGGAATTCCAGCCTTTTTTCTTATCTATTCCAGATAACTCCCCGTATTTAAGCGCACAACTGTACCCCTAAGACACCATTATAACTCACAGTTGTTCGCTGAGTTTTATTCACACAGCAGTTACAGTCAGATAAAGATGCTACAAAATGGTTATTTTTTAGAAATTTAGCCCAAAAACACTGTTTTATTGGATTTTCGTTTTTAAAGTAATAACTCTAGTCGTAAACTTTCGCCCCACGTTATAAATAACTCAGCGAACATTACAATGAAAACCAACAAGACTCTCCTTTCAGCAGCAGTGGCATTTGGCCTATTGAGCACATCAGGTGTTGCAAACGCAGCAGGCTTCCAGCTTGCAGAGTACTCAGCAACAGGCCTGGGCCGTGCATACGCTGGCGAAGCAGCAATGGCTGATAACGCAAGTTCACAATGGCGTAACCCAGCAATGCTAACTTACCTAGAAGGTACCCAAGTGTCTGTTGGCGCTATCTATGTAAACCCAAACATTGATGTTAATGGCACGACAACTGCTAAGAGCCCAATTACTGGCCAGCCAATCTATCACTCTGCATCTTCAAAAGACTTTGCTCATGATGCCATCATTCCGAACTTCTACCTGTCTCACCAATACAATGAAAAGTTTGCTATTGGTCTTGCGTTCGGTACGAACTACGGCATGGAAACTAACTTAGGTAAAGACTTTGCTGCAGCGAACTTCGGTAACGAAGCGAGCGTAACGTCAATGGAAGCGAACCTAAACGCGGCATACAAGCTAAGCGAAGCATTTAGCATTGGTGGTGGTGTTCGTTACGTTATCGCTGACGGCAGTATTGGTGCGGTAATGCCTCCTCATATGGGTCCATATGCCGGCAAAACACTTAAATACATGGAAGGTGATGACAAAGCTTGGGGTTGGCAAGTTGGTGCTGCATGGCAAATCAACGAAGATAACCGCATTGGCTTTGCTTACAAATCTGAAGTTGAGCTAAACCTTGAAGGGCATGCAGAAGGTTTAGGGTTCGACCTTGTGGCTCCTGTCGCTAAACCGCGTTACAACGGTTCTATGGAGTTAGCGCTTCCTGCAACTGCAGAACTAGCAAGTTTCCACCAATTAAATGACCAACTAGCAGTACACGCAAGCATTAACTGGACAGATTGGAGCAGCTTTAAAGAACTAGTTGCAAATATTCCTGAGTTTGGTGGTAATGCCGATCAACTAGTAAAAACTGAAAAATGGGAAGATAACTACCGCTTTGCTGTAGGTACAACTTACAAACTAGATCAAAAATGGACACTGCGTTCAGGTGTTGCGTACGACATGTCAGCTGTTGATGACAAGTACCGTACGACGACAATTCCAGAGACTGACCGTCTATGGCTAAGTGTTGGTGCTGGTTATGAGTGGTCTAAGAACCTGACATTAGATGCTGGCTTCACATACATTTTCGCAAAAGACGCACCTATCAGTGAGCCTCGTGATGCTTCTGACAATGCTGCTGCAGCTTTCGGTGGAACATTTGAAGGTGAAGTAACTGGTAACGTTTGGCTAATTGGTGTTCAAGCGAACTACAAGTTCTAATTTGAACGCTATTTATCGATAAACGAAAGTTACCGATAAAAAAGAAAGGCTTGGTGAAAACCAAGCCTTTTTGCTTTGCGACTTACTGAAGCGTTTAGAAGTCTTCTTCCAAATACTCATCCAAGTATGCCTCTTCGTCTTCGTCCACTTCATCAGTGTTGTGGATTTCTGCTTTGAAATCTAGACGCTGTAGGTAGACATCTCGTGTTAACACGTATGGATCAGGTGACGTTTCCAGTTGTGCTTCTTGCGGAACCAATAGTGCACGTTTTTCCATGCCCTCAAGTGCCCACTTGCCTAAACCTGCCCAGAAGTTCAAGTAAGAAAGTGGCACATATAGACCATCGACGGTATCTGTAACTTCGCGTAGAGTATAAGGACCATATCCAGGAACCATAAAATATGGGCCATTGCCGAGCCCATAGTGCCCTAACGCACTGCTAAACTCTTTGTTATCATGCTTAGTGATCCCAGCAGCTGTCGCAATATCAAATAATCCGAAAATACCAAATGTCGAGTTAATCCAAAAACGATTAAAATGTTCCACCGCTTTTGTACTGTTACCCATAATAAGGTTGTTTACTACACTTGATGGCTCATCTAAGTTAGCCAACACATTCGCGATACCAGAACGAATAGGTACCGGCGTGTAATCGACATACGCAATTGATATTGGGCGGACCAAGTAAGGATCTAGGTAGTCATAGTTAATCTCCCACATCGAACGGTTAAACCCTTCGAGTGGGTCATAGACATTTGATACTGAGCTATTCGTGTCAATTTTCTCTCTTGCATTCTCTTCTGGAGCAGAAGAACAACCAACTAGGCTAGTGGTAAAGAGCAGCAAGAAGAAAGATTTACCCTTGTTATACATTATTTGTTCCATACGAACTATTGCTATACCAAAATAACCTTAAGTGAATCATACAAGAAGAAATGTGTATAAAAAGTTGCTTTGGTATATAAACAATAAAGGCCAGCAATTGCTGGCCTTTATAATTCTACTCGATAGTTGCTAGTCATACCACAAAACTGAGATGGCAATCACTAAGTGTCAAATATCAAAGACGATTATGCTTATTGATACTGCTTATCAATTATCACTTCAACTGGCTGACCGAAATCAACAACAGCGCTCTCACCGTGCCAATCTTGGTCACGTGTTGCTACATTACCGTCAGAGTCAACGCGAACACGTACGATCAATTTATCCAGTGAAGAAAGCTTTTGACCGTCCATCATTGCATTGCCATCGTCCAATACAACGGTGCGAGGGAATGTACCCAATGGGTAACGAGCCGCAGCAACTGGCATTGGAGAGCCATCTGCACGATGAACCGATACAATCAATACCGCATTTGGATCCAGCTGTACGTCAGGTGCAACATTGATGGTAACGGCCACACTCTTATCTGGTGACACCGCTTCGCCCATTTGCTTACGCGCACTTTCAATGCTGCGTCCCAGCATTTCATAACGGCTGTCTTCTGGACCAATCATTTGTTGCATGATACCCCAGTACTTAATTGCCGCTGGGAAATCTTGACGTTCGAATGCATCAAATGCAAGTAGCGAGAATACACGTAGATCGACGTAATCTTGCTGCATCAACTTACCTAGCAGCGAACGCGCTGTCGCCTGATCCATGTCGTCTTGAGAAAGCATTAGAGCTTGTGCGTAACCAAGTTGGACATCAGGATCATTTGGCTCTAGCTTGTACGCTTTTTCCATTGCATCAATTGAAGTTGTTACATCGCGATTAGCCAGCGCGATACGGCCTAATAGCAACCAACCTGTTGAGTCTTCTGGCTGGTAGTGTAGACGAGTACGAAGCGCCAAAGATAAATCAGCCATTTCATCATCACTTAATGGCTCAGATGAAGCAGACATCAACTTTTTAGAAAGTTCAGGAAGGTTAGATGTCACCTCTTGCCACTGCACCACATCTTGAGAAGCACCAAACTTGTAGTACAAACCATAACTCAGAGCTACAGTCAGAATCACAGATGGAATCAGGACGGCAATCGGGGAAACCTTGGTTTCTTTCTGCGTTTTTTCTCCTGGAATGTCATCCAGAAGAGATTGTTTTAGATCTGAAATCAGATCATCTTGACTCTCAACCAGACCTTCATCTGTTTCTTCAGCAAGTTCAGAAAGGCGGTCTTTATAGAACGCCTTGTTGAGTTCATCACGTAACACTTCATCGTTGTTGGCTTTTTGCTTAAGCAATGGTAGTGCAACTAACGCACACGCTATCAGCGTTAGAACAACGGTAGAAATCCAAAATAGTGTCATTACTTCTTATCTCCGTTGTTCTCGTCATCAAGCAGTGATTTAAGGCGCGCTTCTTTATCCGCGTTCCATTGCTCATCATTAGCTTGTACGGCTTTCGCTTTTGATTTTCGGCTACGTAGCACGATCAAACCAAAGCCACCTAGTACCACTGCTAGCGGCCCTAGCCACAGAATTGCAGTCGCAAAAGTAAACGGAGGATTGTAAGTCACGAAATTACCATAACGAGCAATCATGTAATCCACAATCTCATCTTTCGACTTACCTTCTTTGGTCATTTCGTACACTTTGTGGCGTAGGTCTTGAGCCAATTCCGCATTCGAATCAGAGATTGTGTTGTTCTGACATTTTGGACAACGCAGAGTATGACCAAGTTCTTTGAACTGTTGTTCCTGATCTAGGTTATCAAACTCATACACTTCAATCGCTGCATGGGCAGCAAGAGAAAACGTCAAGGCAGCGAAAGCGGCTAGAATTAACTTTCTCATTGCTTCGCCTCCTCTACCAACTTGGTGTAAAGCGGTTCTAATGTCTCCGCCCAGTTACGTGGGTTTACATCACCGACATGGCGGTAACGAATCACACCATTTGCATCGATAATGAACGTTTCAGGAGCGCCGTATACACCTAGGTCTAGACCTAGCATACCACTACCATCAAACAAGCTGATCAGGTATGGGTTACCAAGGTCATTCAACCAACCGATGGCTTTGTTACGATCATCTTTGTAGTTCATACCGATGATCTTAACGCCTTTACCAGCCAATTCGTTTAGGTATTTGTGCTCAGCATAACAAGTCGGACACCACGTCGCCCAAACGTTCAGCAGCAAAGGTTCGCCTTTGAAAATAGACTGATCGTATTGCTTGCCTGGTTCCGCGAGATCTTCTAAGTGAAACTCAGGAACAGGTTTACCCACTAATACAGATTCGAGCTTAGTTGGATCGTCACCTTCTTGGTTGCGAACTAACTGAGTTGCAAAGATACCCGCCAACACCATGAAAGCGACCAACGGGATAAATAAGACTTTCTTATTCATTTTATGCCTCCTTCTCCGCTAGCTTTGACTTTTCGTCTTTCTTAGCCGTTTTTCGGAAGCGGTAACGTCTATCAGAGATAGCCAGTGCACCACCCAAAGACATGATCAATGAACCAGCCCAGATCCAACGAACGAATGGTTTGTAGTAAATACGTACTGCCCAAGAACGGTTGTCGTCTAGGCGCTCACCCATTGCGATGTATAGATCGCGAGTGATACCACGGTCGATTGCCGCTTCTGTCATCATTGACTTCGCCGTGCGGTAGAAACGTTTCTCAGCGTGTAGTGTGTTCACATACTTACCATCATTGGTGATTTCGAAGTCCGCGATGTAACCATCGTAGTTTGGACCATCTTTGTCACGTAGGCCTGAGAAGTAGAAATCGTAACCGTAAATCTTAAAGTGCTCACCAGGTGCCAAGCGTACATCACGTTCGATGCTGTAGTTTTGCACCATTGCAATACCAATCACGGTAACCGCAAGACCAATGTGACCCAGCATCATTGCCCAGTGGCTACGTTGAAGTTTACGAACACCTTCGCCGAAGCTATGACGGTGCGTAGCACGCTCGTACAACTCAAAGCCATGCATTGCGATGATCCAGATTGCCATCACCCAACCGACGTAAGCCATCACTGAGAAGAAGTCAGCGAACAGGAACACGCACACGGCAGCCAATGCGAAAGCAAGCACACCAGAAACAATCATTGGCTTAATAAGCTTAGATAGATTGTCGCGCTTCCAACGAATCATAGGACCAATGCCTAATAGGAAGGCAAACGGCATCATCAACCATGCGAACAGCATGTCGAAGAATGGTGCACCGATAGATACTGAACCAAGACCAATTTGTTTGTGAACCAATGGCAACAAGGTACCAACCAATACTACGACTAGCGCAGCAATCAGAAGAACGTTGTTAGCAAGTAGCGCGTTCTCACGCGACACCAAATCAAAATTACCACGTACGCGAACCGCTGCCCCTTTCACAGCGAATAGCAGGAGTGAGCCACCGATTACAAAGACTAGGAAACCTAGGATAAACATGCCGCGAGATGGATCAGACGCGAACGCGTGTACCGATACCAAGATACCGGAACGAACCAAGAAAGTGCCTAGCAAACTTAATGAGAATGCTGAGATCGCTAGAAGTACTGTCCACGCTTTAAATGTACCGCGTTTTTCCGTTACCGCTAGAGAGTGCATTAATGCTGTACCCGCCAGCCAAGGCATGAATGATGCGTTTTCTACTGGATCCCAGAACCACCAGCCGCCCCAGCCAAGCTCGTAGTAAGCCCACCAAGAGCCTAGTGCAATACCTAGTGTTAGGAATACCCAAGCTGCCGTTGTCCAAGGACGAGACCAACGAGCCCAAGCCGTATCAAGACGACCTGTCATTAAAGACGCAATCGCAAACGAGAATGCAACCGAGAAACCTACGTAACCCATGTAAAGCATTGGTGGGTGAACGATCAAACCCGGGTCTTGAAGAAGTGGGTTCAAATCACGACCATCTACCGGGAAGAATGGCAGTGTACGTAGGAATGGGTTTGAAGTAAGAATGATAAACAGTAAGAAGCCTACTGAGATCATACCCATTACAGCAAGTACACGTGCCACAGATTCTTGTGGCATGCCACGGCTAAAAGTCGCCACAGCAACTGTCCATGCGGCTTGGATAAGCACCCAAAGCAATAATGAACCTTCGTGCGCCCCCCAAACTGCCGTCAAACGGTAGTACCAAGGTAATTGGCTGTTTGAGTTACTTGCTACGTATTGCAGCGTGAAGTCGTTGGTATAAAAACCCCAACACAAAATCGCAAATGAGAAAAACAACATGATAAACATCGACCATGAAAGCGGTCGTGCTGTGTTCATCAGCATAGTGTTGTTATTTGATGCGCCCCATAATGGCAACACACTTAGGAGCACCGCCATCGCAAGCGAGAGTATGAGGGCAAAGTGACCGATTTCTGCAATCATTGGTCGCTTCCTTGTTTTTGTTCAGTGGTGTACTGCAAAGGTTCATGTGTTTTCTTCATTGCTTCCGCAATTTCAGGTGGCATGTACTCTTCATCGTGTTTCGCTAGAACCTCGAAAGCTTTCACGGTAGTCGCATCTTCAAGTACGCCTTGAGCAACAATACCTTGCCCTTCTCGGAACAAATCCGGAAGAATACCTTCATAAACGATGGTTACTTTAGGGCCAACGTCATGTAGGTCAAAACGTACTTTTAGCGATTCAGGATCTCGGCGTACCGAACCTTCAACGACCATACCGCCAATTCGAAGGCGCTGACCAACTTCTGGCTTCGTACCATCAGGTTTACCGTTCACCAATTCCGTCGGCGTGTAGAATAGATCCATATTTTGGTTGAGCGCATAAAGCATCAAACCGATGGTGGCACTAATACCGATAAAGATCGCTAAAACGATGCCTAGCCTCTTTTTACGTCTCGGGTTCATAACGTGTTCTCCATATTCTTCGCCGCGTCGATACGCGATTGACGATCAATTTTCGCTTTCACCTCTTTCAACAGTGCATCCCCACGGCGGATGCTTGAAATCAGAAGAATAAGCATAGATAAAAATGTAATACCAAACGCGCTCCATACATAAGCTGCGTAACCACCCATGGCAAATAGTTCGCTCAGAGATTCAAAATGCATAATCAATTACCTCACTGAGTTTTTTCAGTCGCGAGCTTGCGCACCCAAGGGCGGTGACTCTCTTTGCTGATAATTTCGTTACGGAAGCGCACCATCGTGACGGCGCCAAAGAAGAACGCAAAACCACAGATGTTTAGCAATAATGGCCAAAGCATGTTGGATGAGATGGATGGTTTTTCAAATTTAGTAATAGTCGCGCCTTGGTGTAACGTGTTCCACCATTCTACTGAGAAGTGAATGATTGGTAGGTTAACAACACCCACGATAGCCAAAATGCCGGCTGCTTTCGCTGCTGTTTTCTGATCGTCAAACGCGTGGTACAACGCTATAACGCCAAGGTAAAGGAATAGAAGAATAAGCTCTGAAGTTAGGCGTGCATCCCATACCCACCAAGTGCCCCACATTGGTTTACCCCAAACGGCCCCTGTTAGTAGGGCAATAAAGGTAAATACTGCACCAATTGGAGCCATTGCAAGTGCAGCCATATCTGAAAGGCGAACCTGCCACACTAAACCGATAAATGCGGCGATAGCCATAGACATGTACACACCCATCGACCAAATAGCCGAAGGTACGTGGATGTAGATGATTCGGAAACTATCACCTTGTTGGTAGTCCGAAGGCGCAAAGGCAAGGCCCCAAACGGTACCAACCGATAAGCATACGAGGGCCAATGCTGCAAACCAAGGGAGCAGTTTACCACTAAGGTGATAGGCTGCTTCTGGCTTGGCGTAAGGATGTAGCCATTTCCACATGTTAAGTTCTCACTCTTACTTCAGGGACACTGTCGAGACGGCCGAGACCGTAGCAGTGCTTTAATAATAATTCTTTGATCAAACGTCGCTTAAAATGCTTTTATTGAGTTAGTTAACACTAACTCGCAATGCTGCGCTGATGGCGAATGGCGTAAGAGTCAACGCTCCCATCAGCATTGCGCCTAAAATTGCCAGTTGTCCGTTATACGACATACCTAATGCCGCAGCATCAATTGCGGACGTTGCGAAAATCAGAATCGGGATGTAGAGCGGAAGAATGAGCAAACTCAAAAGAACGCCGCCTTTTTGCAACCCAACCGTCAGTGCTACGCCAATAGCACCAATAAAACTCAGCGTCGGAGTACCGATAATTAATGTCAGAACAATCGATAGCCAAGTATTAAAATCAAGAGAAAGCAGAACCGCCAATAAAGGGCTGATTAAAATCAGAGGCAATCCCGTCAGTAACCAGTGAGCTATGACCTTTGAAATCACAACAAGTTGCAATGGAATTGGCATCAGCATCATTTGCTCAAGCGCGCCATCTTGATAATCATCACGGAATAAACGCTCTAATGATAATAAGGCAGACAGCAGTGCAGCAACCCAAACAATGCCAGCTGCAATACGTGCTAACAAATTAGGCTCAGGACCAATGCTGAGAGGGAAAAGTGTGATCACGATGATGAAGAACCACAACGGGTTCAAGATGTCCGCTTGACGGCGAAATGCAATCAAAAGCTCGCGGCGGATAATGGTAGTCATGGCCGAAATCATATCAATCACCCAGTTTTATTTTTCTAAGTTTCGGGCTGTCTGCAAACATGTCTTGGTGCGTGGTTAAGATCACGATCCCGCCGTTGTCTGCATGACTTGCGAATAGAGACTCGAGCACTTTAACGCCTTGCTTATCGATTGCAGTAAGAGGCTCGTCCAGAATCCATAAGATTTGATTACTTAACCACAGCCGTGCCAACGCAACACGACGCTGCTGTCCAGCAGAAAGCTGTGCAACAGGCACGTCTTCTCTGCCCGCGAGCCCCACTTGAGTGAGCGCAGCAAAGATATCTTCGTTAGAGGAACGATTGTTATGGATAGATTGGTAAAAGCGCAGGTTTTCAAACGCGGTCAGTTCACGTTTAACACCTGTTTGATGCCCTAAGAAAAGTAAATCTTGATGGAAAACATCACGAGATTTCTCAACCTCTTCTCCCTTCCATTTAATGATACCTTCGTCTCTATCACCTAACCCAGTGACAATACGTAGCAATGTCGTTTTTCCGGTGCCGTTACGTCCTTCAATTTGGACCAATTCACCAGGTCTAATTTCGAATTGCAGGTTTTCAAACAGGACCCTTTCATCACGGATCGCAGTTAGGTTAGAGACTTCTAACATAGGGCTTCAACTAAAAAATGAACGAGCCGCTATATTAACACAGCTTAGTTGTGACAAAACAGGATAAGAAAGCGATGATGTATGTAAGTTCGTGAGTTTTTGTTAACTTACTGTCACATTTTAATAAAATTAACTATAACTGGTTATAAGCTTTTATTTTAAAAATAAAAAAGGAGCCGAAGCTCCTAAGTTTTGTTTATCGACGTCTTCCTCGCGAGGGGTGTCGATGCTCATCAGAAGGGTGCCCACTTAAAGGTGGAATTTTTTCCTTACCTGCAAGCTTCTTCTGTAAAGAGAGCATCAATTCCGCCTCTGCTTTTGGTAGTTCGCACTCTTCGATCAGCTCATTGATATCAGCACCCAATTGAACCATTTTTGTTGCTCGGCTATACAAACGTCCGTCTGTATCCGCATGCTCAAGTTCATGTATGCGCTCGCTTAAATGCTGGATGATATCTTGCTGCTCGGAAACTTTTTGCCCTAATCCAATGACAACCGAACGAACTTCCAATAGCTGTTTATTGAGTTTTTGAGTCTCTTTCTCTGCATGGCGATACTGAGCACGCTGCTTATCCAATTGCTTTTGCAATCCAGAGCGTATCCGTGCAACCGATAACAGCAAGACTAAGACAATAAAGACAACCCCACCAATAATAAGCGGGGCTGAAAGGAAGGAGTCTTCAATCATTATAGGTGAGCCATCTCATCCCATTCGTCTTCGCTTAGTAGCTTGTTCAAATCAACTAGGATTAGCAACTTACCATCACGGTTGCTCACACCTTGGATGAACTTAGCACTTTCATCAGTACCTACTGAAGGCGTAGTGTCGATCTCTGACGAACGTAGGTAAACAACTTCTGCTACGCTATCTACAAGAATACCAATAACTTGACGTTCTGATTCAATCACGATGATACGAGTGTTATCTGTTACTTCGCCTTCCATTAGGCCAAAGCGCGAACGCGTATCAATAACGGTAACCACATTACCACGTAGGTTGATAATACCTAGAACGTAATCTGGCGCACCTGGAACTGGTGCAATTTCAGTGTAGCGAAGCACTTCACGAACTTGCATTACATTGATGCCGTAAGTTTCTTCTTCTAGTTGGAACGTCACCCACTGAAGAACTTCGTCATTCGATGTATCTTTCTTCACTTCTACTTCAAAAGCTTGAGACATAGTAAATCCTCGTTTATGTCGTTCCCGACCACAATTCTATTTTAGTGATTTTACATCTAAACCAGCGTTTAGCATGCCAATTAGTGCATGGACATGAATTAAAGCACACATTTTTTCTTTAACCATGCCAGCAAGCCAAGGTCTCTTGCCTGCTTGTTCACGCCAGCGCACTTTGTCCACATTTAGTGTTTCGGTGCCAAGTAATTGATTACTTGCCAGCCCCCACATACTTTCACCAAGCATCACTACATATTCGTAGCTATCTTTGTATTCGTCGCTCGAAAGCTTATCGGGCATCACCCATTTAGCGGTATCGACAACGTCGTATTGATTCTCTCTGCTGGTTTGAAGGCCCAAATACCAATCCGGGCGACCAATCAAATGGTTCAATTCAGCAATTCTGTGTATTCCACCGAGCTCATCCAGAGGAACCGCAAAAGTGACACCATTGACATCAAAGTACAGAACCTGAAAATCTTCACTTCGCTGCGTACTCTCCCACTCTCTTGATGGCTCAGGGCCAGCTTGAGTATCGAGCTCGACTTCCACCTCTAAGTCTGTATCAACAATCGGTTCAACAATCTCTTCTACAGGCTCAATGGCGACCGTTTCAAGAACACTGTCTGATACAGAAGGCTCTTCGATGGTCCATTCTTGAATTTCTTCTTCAACCACGACTTGTTCTGCAACCTCAACTTCAACCTCTTGGTGCTTAGTCTCAGATGCAATATCAATCGTGTTCTGTTCCAGAATATCGTCAATATCCAGCTCTGCGACCACATTCGTCGACTCAAGCTGACTAAGAAGTCTTTGTACATCCTCAAGATTTGGTGCTTCTAGCTCTGGAGAATATACCTCATGGTATTGATAAGATTCTGGTTGTGAATATTCAAGCTTCAGCTCTGGCTCTGGCTCTGGC